>NZ_FR892523.1:0-29058 GCF_000436015.1 Prevotella sp. CAG:592
AAGTGTCGTTTTCGGACGGCCTGGGGGGGGATTAAGCCGGATTTGCGAGCACTATGGTGCTCCCACTTCAGATACCTTGATTACACCTACTATTGACTTCAGCCCCCACCTATCCTCCCCCGTAGGGGAGGGACAGATACTCTCGGTTGTCTGATATTCAATGGCTTACCCACAAACTAGAGTAACCTGCATCTCCCCTTCGGGGGAGAACGAGAGGGGGCTGATGTCTGTGGCTGAGTAATAAGCCTCTACTGTGGGAAGGACAGGACAGATGAAAGGGTGGATGAAGTCGTTGTGTCCCCAGCCTACGGCATGGACAGAAACGGAAAAGACCTATCCTCACCCGAAGGAAAGGACAGGTCCGTATAGATTGTATTGTTTATCAAAAGATTACTTCACACTCACCTTTACGCTCTGTGTGCCATTGGCAGTGCGAGCCTTAACAACATACATACCTGCTGGGAGACTTGGAGCCACCTGAGATACGCCGTTGTAAGAACGGACAAGCTTACCGCTGAGGTCGAACACATCAGCCTGAGCACCACCGAGAACGAGCTTGCCAGTCTCAGCATTGTAGTAAACATTGCCGGCTGCGCCGTTGTTCACATCCTGGATGCCAGTGAGATTCTGCTTGAAGCCTACGAAGAGAGCTGCTGCAGAAGCCTCGCAGAATGTGCTCTTTGCCTTAGGAGCCCAGAAGCGGAGTGATCTGTTGCGAGCACCACCCCAGTTGAATACTCTCCACAGTGCAGGGAACTGAGGATTTACAGAACCCTCCTGCTGAGCGCAGATAACGAGGCTCTTGGTTGGGTCATACTCGAATGGAGTGTCGAGCTGCAGTGAAAGCATGTTGTCATTGCCAGGATAGAGAGTAACAGGACCGTTGAAGACCTGTGTCATAGTAGACTCATCAAGCCACTGAGAAGCATCAGTGAACTCTGTGAGGTCGCTGTTTGCCATCCATACGGTGAATGTACCGATAGGAAGAGCATCATTAAAGCCGTTGCTGTCATACTCATAACCGATACGCTCGATAATGTTAGAGTCGCTTGGCTTCTCGGCGAAGTCTGACTTCAGATAGATAGACTGTGAACCGCTGACGCCGCCTACACAGCAAGTCGGAGTGTAAGTAGCATCCCACTCATCTTCGCCAGTAACTACCATAGACCATGGAGTAGCGTCGCCGAATGGGATAACATTTACCTTCTTAGCCTCAGAAGTGTTGTTGCCGTTGAACTCGTCCTTAGAGTAAACGACGCGGAATGAGAAGTTATAGTCACCCTCGCCCTGCGGTATGAACTCTACATTAACATCAGCTGTAGACTCAGCGCGAACGACAGGAGTCTCCTCTGTAGAACCAACAACAGTCTCTACGCCGTCGATGTTCTGGAGTACCTCAACCTTGTAAGAACCAGCCTCGACAATCTCGCTACCGTTGTTCTTGACGTTAGCCTTGCACTTGTTGTAGTTGCCGCTCACAGCGTCGCCACCGAAGATCTCGAGGTCGAGAGCCTTGATGTCGTTAGCAAACATAGGCTCAATCTCTACGCCATAGAAGTTGAATGTATCGTAATCTGTATTGTCTGATATACGGAAACCGAAGTAGTAAATACCGTCCTCAGGAGCAGTGAACTTGTCCTCGTATGTCACGATCGGATTGATGTAACCAGAAGCGCTATACTCAGTCTCCTCACCGATCTTCTCTGTCATACCTTCGAGAGTAGGAGTTGTACCAACGTAGCGGCCGATTGTGTGACCAACCTCAGGCCAACCGTTGTTGAACCTAGAAGTGAAGAGGTATGTCCTACCCTTCTCCATACGGAATGCAGGAGATGCAGTCCAGTCCTCACCTACTCCAGCGTAAACAGTGAGCTGATATGTGTGGTTCCAATCTGCATAATTCCATACATTGCCATCGGCAGTCATCGGGTTCTCGAATGCTGTCCACTGTCCAGCCTCATCCTCAGTCTCTGTACCGAACTTCACTGGTGGAAGTGGTGGAATACCAGCCTCAACATCGTTGGAAACCACAGCGTCGCTCACACCTGCCGGTGTCTTGGCAACGATAGTGTATGTGTACTTGCCTCTAACGAGAGAAGCAACCTCCTCATCGGTGAATGTAGTAGCCGCGAGGTCAGAAGCAACTGTCTTCTCGCCCGGGTTACGAACGATGTCATACTTCAGAGAAGCAGGGTCAACGTAACCGTTGTTCTTTCCGTCAACCGGAGCATCCCATGTGAGCTTGACGTTCTCACCATCGAGAGCGGCAGTGAAGTTTGTCACAACGCCAGGGATATCATTACCGGCAACGGCACGGATGCTGTCTGGCACACCCTTCTCACCGTCCACACGGCATGGCACGATATAATATGTGTTGATGCCAGTCACCGGCTCAGTGTCTTTCCATGTCATCTCCTTACCGATGTTCTCTGCTGTAGCAGGAACGGTAGCGATAAGCTTGGAATTGGCAAAGAGCTCTTCTGAAGAATTCACGCCCTTGGTATAAGAAGCGTTCTTGCGATATATCTGCACATTGGCAAGTTCCTTCAGCTCGTCGCCAGCCCATGTTGTGGTAGGGTTCTTCCAAGCGAGCGTAATGTCGGTAGCACCCTGTGGGTTAGGTGTAGCTGTGAGGTCGGTAACGCGACCTGCTGCATCACGGTTGTCAGCCTTGAAGTAAGGGATATACATACCAACGATCATGTTGCCAGGAAAGAAAGACTGTGGATAGTCAACATACTTGCCGGTCGTAGGATTGAGTTTCACGAAACGGTCGTAGTTGCTTGAACCATCTGTAGTTGCGATGAGGGAAGCGAGATAGAGGTCGCCTGTCGTATAGTCGAACGAGAGAGAGCCGTAACCGTTTACGAGTACGTCCTTCTTGTCCATATCCTTGATACGCATTGGCTTGCCGTCTACCTTCTCGAACTCTGCATCGTATTTGTTGAGAAGCGTACCAGACCACTGGAAGCCTCCGTCCTCAGCATTAGTCCAATAAATAGCTACGGCATACATGTTGCCTTCGTAGTCGAAGCAGAAATCAAGAATCTGGTCTTGGAATGTTTTAACTGGACTCAGTTCACCAGTCTCCTTGTCTATAGTATAAAGGATAGAAACAGCATCTGTATTCTTATCCTTCTGATATTTTGCCATTGCATAGACCTGGTCTTCTGAAGGATTGTAAGACATGTCCTGGATGACAGGGAAAGCCTGATCACCAAGTTGGTTATACCAAATTACGGTATAAGGGTTATCACCCTCACGCAAATTCTTGATTGAGGTAGTCTCACCGGTTTCGACATCGAGGGACACGAAATCCTGGAAGCCGCGCCACTCGAAGTTAGGCATGCTGGGATTCAGGCCAGCCGCACCATAGAATCCATAATACTTGTCGCCACCCCAGCAACCAAGGAAGAGACCATACAGCTGCTCACCGATAGCATTTTCAAACTCTCTGATGCGGTTCAGCTTACCTGGGTAAGAGGTATTGAAATAAAGCCAGCTACGCATCTTTGAGTCGTCCTCGATCTGTGTTGCGTAGATCTTGGTTCCGAGTGCCTTGTCGTCGATTCCCGAAGGAGCGTAAGACGGGGCTTCCACCTTAGCAGGCGACTTAGCCTTGGTACGCTCAAGTGTCGGGAATGTCTTGACCTTCTGCTGTCCGAATGCGGAGAAGGCCACAACCCCAGCAAAGAGGAAAGTAAGAAATGTTTTTTTCATTTTCTTAAAGGTTAATTGATTAAACATGTGTCATATTAAACGAAAACTCATTCGTGTATTTTGTTGTGTGCAGGTTGTAGTGTCATCACTTGCCTTCTTTACTTGTATTTTTCATTTACCGGTCACAGTGTCACCACTGAAATCCTGCGGAACGCAAGCTGATATGTCGGTCAGACTTGCAGTGTTGTGTCGTGGAACGTTCCTTTAAATCAGAACCGACGTTATGCCAGGACCAAGGATATAGGGTTTACTAATGTCGATTGCCCTGAAAAAAAAGTCGATTGAGATATTAAAAGGAACCCTTGACCGCCAGAGGTCATTCGCCCGGCAGCCAAGGTTGATATAGTTCTGTTTATTTAACAGTCATTGTGATTCCGCCCTTAACAAGAGTCTTTGGAGCTACAGCACCCTTGGAAACTGTTGTAGTGGCAGAATACTGGCGTGCAGAAACACCTGCAACTACTGCCTTAGGCTTAGCCTCACCCTGGAGCCACTCAGCCTTTGAAGCATCTGGAGTGGTGAACTCGAACTTGCAGATTTCGCCCCACTCGCCCTTATTGTTCTGACCTACAGAGATGGCATAGTATCTTGTGCTTGCCTTAACGTTCCACAAGAAGCTGTCAACACCGGTGTGATTGGTGTAAATTGTGGTCTGCTCTGGGAAGAGAACAATCTTGTTGTAGAACTCAGGGTCTTTGTCATATTCATCAGCCTCAACAAGACCGTCACGATAGATGTTTGTCTGATCGTTAGGAGTGAAGATCACACGCTGTACATACTGTATTGTTTGATCCTCAGCTGTGTACTTGTAGAACTCTTCAGCTGGAACCTCAGTAGAAACCAAAGCGGCTCCGTCACCACCGGCACCAACAGTCTTAACCTTGACAATTATATAGTCACCGAGGTTACCGTTCATGTCGACAGGAACGATGCCAACCTCATACTCAGAGCCAGGCTCCTGGTACTTCCATTCGATAGTCTCAACACCGCTATGCTCAATCTGGCCCCATCCTTTGATCATATCGCCAACGTTAGCGAAGCCGAAGAATGAGCCCATTGTATTGAATGTACCGAGGATACCACCGCTTGCAACATCGAATGCACAAGCATAGTAGCCGTAGCAGTCTTCGTTAGGAGTGACGGTGATCTTGAAAGAAGTTGTAGTAACTTCAGACACCTCTGCAGTAACAGTAGGTTTGCCGGCGAGGGCAGCCTTAGGAGTCTTGAAAGTAACCTCAGACACACCGCAACCGATTCCATACTCATCGAAACCGAGAGTCATAAGAGTATACTCTGAATCATCAACGAATTTCTGGTCTGCTGAAGGGATTGTCACCTTGGCACCGTTAGAGAAATCATCATACATGACAGGTGTGCCATACTTGTCGATATAATTGGCCTTCTGAGCCTCTGTAGTCATGTTCTTTGCAACGTTTGTAGCAACGCAAGCGAGCTTGAAGCCCTTGCAGGCCGGGCTGTTCTTTACCTTGCACTGGATTTCAGCACCATCGTCTGTCTTGGTGAAGCTGTCGAAAGTGATCTCAGCCACTACCTTACCTTCTACCTTACCGAAGAAGATACTGTCGATGCGCTCTGCTAAGTAGCCGGTCATCGCACCATTAACGTCTCTTACAAGCACACGGTTAGGGTTTGTCTGTGCGTTGCCTACCAATGCGAGCAGCGCGAATACTATTGTGAAGTATAGTTTTTTCATTTTCTTTAATTATTAATGTTTTCCTTAATATTGAACTGGTTATTAACTTGGCTTACTTGGCGAACTTGATAGACTTGCCGCCAGCCTTGAACACGTAGACACCCTTCGGCAGGCTCTCCACGCTGATACGCGAACCGTCGAGACGGGCACCGATCATCTGCTGACCATTGATGCTATACACAGCACCCTGCTGGCCGTTGGCACCGTCTGCCCATACATACTGTCCATCGAAATGCAGCATCATCTCGGACGCATTGCCATTCGTAACGGACTGGATGCCGTTTACAAGATCCTTGAACTTGATTGATTTCACGTCACCGTAGTTGAGCTGCAGCGTTGAGCCATCCTGACTCAGCACGTTGAAGCCGTTCTCACCGAACGTGATCTTTCTAAAATTGGTAAGCTCAACTGCATTGTCGGCCTTTCCCTGGACGCCATAGAAGACGAGAGACTCCGCATTGTCGGCAAATGCCGAAGCGGAGGCAAACATAGCCAATGCCACCAAACATGATTTCTGTTTATTCATAATATAATTAAATTTTTTGCAAATGTATGAATTTCTTTTTAAAAGTCAAAGAGTTTGGAGAATTATTAACATTTAAGATGCATAAAAAAAGACAAGGCTGATATATATACATATATTATGCCTTGCCTTTATCATATACTTGGTTGTATCGACATTCTTTAATCAAAGAGTCAGCATGTCAACCAACTTGTCTGTCAACTTGCATATCCGTCAACCGGCTTACAATGTCACCTTCACTGTCTTCACAGCGCCGTCCACCTTGACCTTCAGCAGATAAACGCCCTTCGACAGACCAGCCACGTTGAGTAATGAAGCGTTGCTTGCACCAGCCACCTGGCTACCAGCGAGGTTGAAGAGCTGAGCCTCATCGCAGATTACAGCGAAGTTGAGCACATTGCCGTTGCGTGTGATGCCAAGCTCATTGCCTGAAACAGTGATTATACCAGTCTCACCGATTCCCTCGTAAGAGAGGCTGATTACCGGTGTGTGCTCTGTACCGTAAACTTCTGCCAATGCTGACTGCTCTGACTTGCCGTTACAGAATGCCGTGCGAGGATACTCGATCTGGAACTCATAGTCAGTGAGCCACTCCGGATGTTCGCTATTGCTTGTTATGACATTGCTGCCCAATGGACTAACGAAATCCATGCAGATGTTGCCACCCTTATATTCATAAGGTGTAGGGAAGTTGATTACCAGATACTTGCCCTGGCCAACGCCGGATACTGTCAAGTCGCCGTCGTATACAGTAGTGAAGCCGTCGGTCTCAAACAGTGCCTTTGTTCCTGCATCGTTGAGCACGTGTGAACGTGATGTCTCCTTGAAAGAGATCTTGGCAGGGAAGGTAAAGCTTGAAGCGCTGTTGCCGTTGTAAGGGATACGCATGCCTGTGAACTTCACGCCCTTCTTCTGCAACTGCTTCTCGAGGAAGATAGCCTGACACTCAGCGTATGGGTCGAAGAGATAGAACGGTGTATGCCATCCCTGGTTGTTGGCGTTATTCAGGTTGATCCATCTTGCGTCGTTCTCTGAATGAACGGTCACTGCGATTGGTGTCTCGATGGTGTTGTCAGCCGGATATGTGTCAGTAGCGAGTTCTACTCGTGCTGTAACGTTGATCTTGCCTTCAGCGCTTGGATACCACTCTACAGGCACCTCTACAGTCTGATCCGGAGCCACTGCCACTCCCTTGCTCTCACCGATAACAACGTGTGTGTCGGCATCAAGAAGAACTACCTTGTAGTCGTTTACAACAGCAGAACCCTCGTTTCTAACTTCAACGGTGAATCTCTGGGGAACGTTGCAGTTCACCTCGTTAGAACCTGTGAGCAGCTGGGCGCTGAGGTCAGAAGTGCTGTATTCACGAACTGAAACGTCCTTCAGATACATGAATCCGTGGTCAGCATCGCTGTAAGCCTGGAAGCCGATGCGGGCTGAACCGCTCTCCTCTGGCTGGAAGTTGTCCTTGCCGTGGAAATAGATTCCCGATGCGGTGTGGAATTCCTCGCAGTCCCAGATAAGCTGCTGCTTGCCGGTGTTGACAGGCTCCTGGCAGAGCATCACTCTCATCTTTTCCCAGATTGGTTCCATGTTGTCAAACACCCAGTTGATGGTCCAGTATGTGTAGCGCACCTGGTATTCCTTGTTCTTGTCGAATGTGAAGGCCGGTGTATAGAGCCAGTCGTCAGCATCGTTGTTTGTTCGTCCGTAGGTAGTGGTATTTGTCTTGTCATCGAAATACCATGTGCCGCCGTCTTCGTTCTTGTCTACAACGAGCCATCTTTCAAATTCCTCCTTGGTCTGGAGCGATGATGTGAACGGGATGTTGCCCTCAGGACCGAAGCTCAAGCTGTTTGATGTGGCTGCTGTTCCCTTGCCCTTTCTGTTTTCCGGAGTCACAACGTATGTATAGCCCTTTGTCTCAGACACGGCGTCGGTAACGCTTGTCGATGTAGTTCCGGATACGATGGTCACGTTGTCTGGCATTCTCACAACGTCGTATTTCAAAGACGCAGCGTCGAAATATCCGCCCTGCTGTCCTGCTGCCGGAGCCTGCCAAGAGATTGTGGCGTTGGCGCCGATTGCCGAAACGGTGACGTTCTGTGGTTCGCCCGGAAGGTCCTCGCCCACGAAAGCTGCATACTCTTTGTATACTCCGTCGCCTGAAGCGTTGTACGGCACCACCTTATATATATAGTATCCGTCAGCAGACGGTGTGTCTGTCCATGTGACAGCCTTGTTCTGTGATGACTCTGATATGGTCTGCACCAGTTCGCCGTTGCGGTACACCTTCACACCAGAGAGGTCTGCGAGGCTGCCGTTGCGGTAGTTCAGGTTTGGTGTAGTGAAAGAGAGCGAAGCGCTGAGAGCGCCATTGGCATCGGCGGCAACGGTGAAGTTGCGCGGATAAGACGGTGTTGCGTCTGGCACATACTGATAAGGTATTGCCATGGCGAGGAGCTGCAGGTCGTTGCTCAGAGAGGTCTTGCTCTTTGCCTCACCGGTCTCTGCATCAAGCTCCACGAAAGATGCTCCGCCGTCTTCTGTCTGTGCCAGCCACCACAGACGGTGTGTGGTCTTGTCAAACTCCATGGACTGGCTGTAGTCGCCCATTCTCACTCCCGTATCCACACCGGTGTTTGTCATGGTGCAGGTCTTGGCGGCAGCGTTGATGCTCGAGATTTCAATCTTGTTGAGCATACTTCCTCTGGCGGTCATGCTCATGGCGTAGAGACATCCGTTGTCGGCAGCGAGGGTGAAGATCAGCGATGGTATGGTGGCCACGTGCTTCAGCTCAAGGGATGTGCGGTCGATTTCATAAATATAGGATGTCTGTGCGTCGGTGTCGTAGTTCAGACCGAAGATTCTGTCTGTCTTGGGGTCGTAGGTCATTTCGTCGAGGATGAGAGGTCTCCTGTCTGTAGGATTCTGTATCATCTTCTTTGCCACATACTCACCGGTGTTGATGTTCACCACGCTGATTGCCTTCGGCATGTTGATATTATTGTAGAATGTGGTCTCGAAAGCGTAATACTCGTCGCCCACGTATGTTCCGGCGGTGAGGATAGGTGTAGTACCGGCGATGTAGCCATAGTCGCGAATCCACTCGAACTTTCCGGGATTGTCTGAAGTGAGCTTGATGAGTCCCATTCCCTTCATGTTCTTCTGGTAGCGCATCTGTCCGAAGATGTCTGCCTCGCCATCCTTTACATTATATATATAAGGGCGGTCGGCGTTTGCCTTCATGATGCTCTTCGCCCACTGTGGACGCAAGCCTTTTTCTACTTGATTCGGTATAAAATCGCCAGAGATATTGCCTACCTGGCGTGCCGGCACTGCGTTCTGTGCCATGGGGGCAGCCAAAATTGTAAGCATACACCCAAATGTCAATGAAAATCTTTTTAATGCAGACATAGTTTAAATATTAAAGGTAATTTTGATGCAAAGTTATATTTTTTTTCCAAATAGTTGTAATTAATTGAAAAACTTTTGTATTTTTGCAGCAAATTCATGGTGTTGGAGACGGCTATGGTTTTGTATCATCCGTTTATTGCATGTCTTGGCAGCATTCCAGAGTATAATTAATTAGCATAAAAGACAATAAACATTTGCGCTTAGGCGCAGGGAGCAACACGACGGTAAACTCATTCTCGGTCTCCACAATTTAAGAAAAACTTAAAACTTACGTGATGAAAAACTTTACCCAAAAAATGTTTTTTGCAGGTGTATGTGCGTTGATGTTCACCCCTGCAAGTGCACAGTTCCTGGCAAGAGAGAAGGCTTCACAGAACAAGGTGACAGCCCCGGTTTCACTTCAGTCTGAGGCTCCTGTCGTAAAGAAGGCTGCCGAAGGCAAGAAGCAGGGATTCAAGATGCAGCTGCTCTCTGTAAAGAAGGCTGACGGCACCAACCCTTACGCCAAGTACGGTGAATTCGAGGAGTTGCTCTATGAGGATTTCTCTAAGCTGACGACAGGTAGCGTCGGCAACCCTGATTTCAACACAAACCTGTATAAGGCATTTACACAGGTTGACGACTACGATGGACATAAATACGAAATTCCATGGTACAGCTTCGACCCTGACTATCTGAACACACAGGGTGTTTATGACGAGAAGCACGGTTCTGTAAGCCGTTGGGGTGTAAACAACGGTTTCCCTGCCGGCGGTGCCCTCTACATGTATCTGCAGGACGACGATGAGGATTGCGAATACTCACAGAGTCATGTGAATACCTGCCTCATCGACTGCTCTAAGTATCAGGGCGACGTTCTCCTCCAGTTCGACGCATTTACAGACAACGCCAAGAGCACAAACTTCATCTCTCAGGTAGAGGCTGCAGAGACAAACGGCATGGGTCCACAATGGAATGTATTGGGAAGCCTCACTCTTCCTGAAATCAACAGCGAGAGAAAGACTTACACAATCCTTTTCCGCGGTGCTGACAAGTCTACTATCTTCAACATCATAGGACAGCGTGGCGCTCTGGAGCGTGGCGGCGATATCTACGGAAACTCTTTCTATATCGACAACATCAAGGTTTCTGTATTGAAGCCATTCGTGAACGCTCCTGAGAACCTGAAGATGAAATACTACAAGGGAGACAACTTCAAGCTCGCTTGGGACAAGGTGGACGGCGCTGACAAGTATCTCGTAGACGTTTACACAAAGCAGGTTATCCAGAACGACATGGGCGGCACCCAGGAGACTATCGGCGACTACCTGCTGCAGGACGAGGAGACAACTGACAACTTCCTCCAGGTGAACAACGCAAAGAACGGCGAGGTTTACTACTACAGGGTTCGCGCAATGAAGGGCAACCATGTTTCTATGGAGTCTAACGAGGAGAAGCAGATCCTCGGCGTAGTAGCTCCTGCACTGGAACTCGTTGACAGCTATGCTGACTCTAAGTACACAGCAATGTGGAAGCCGGTTCCTGGAGCTGAGCGCTACAGCTATCAGGCATTCGCTGCAAACAAGATCACTGAGGACACAAAGTTGGCAGTTGTGGACACCAACTTCGAGGGCATGCCTTACAACGACGGATTCGAGTGGAAGGCGACAAGCTGGGGCGAGATAGTAGAGCAGTATGACACTCCTAAGTATTCTACTACCGAGCCAGACCCACGCGCATTAACAGGTACTTACACTTGTCTTGACAAGATGTCTGGATGGACGGCATACTGTTGGGCTCTCTATAAGGACGCCCTCGTAATCGACGGTTACCAGTCATTCTTCAACGGCGAAAACGCTTCCCTGCAGTGTGCTCCAATTGACCTCTCTAAGGACAACGGCAAGTTCGACGTTACCATCACTCTGAAGGGTGAGTGCGCTGAAGGCTATGTAGATCAGGACAACAATCCTGTATATGCTCACGCTGCTTTGGCAACATTCGTATACGACCAGGAGCTTGACGACTACGTACAGGGTGAGACAAAGTTCATCGCGGATACAAACGACAAGGAGTGGAAGACCACTACTTGTAGCTTCTCTAACGGTTCAGAGGACATGATATTCGGTGTATTCGCTACATACGCTCCTTCTAACCTGTATATCCATGACATCAAGATTGAGCAGAACTACAAGGCTGGCGACACATTCATGAAGTCATTCGACTACTACTACCGCGTAGAGGGTGTGGAAGTAGAGAAGAACGGCGAGAAGTATCTCTCACTGGAGATTCCATTGGTTGGCGAGACAGCCGGCAAGGATGTTTACCACCGCATGCAGTCTGTACGTCTCGGACAGGCAGCTGACCAGTTCACAAGTGCTACATTCTGCGAAAGCCAGTGGAGCAAACCTACACTCGTAGCTGAGAATGTGGTTACAGGTATCGAGAAGACTACTGAGGTAGGCAAGAAGTCTGCTACTGTATTCATGCAGGGCGACAACCTCGTTATCAACAACCCTGCCGGTGAGGAGGTTCACATCTTCGGCATGAACGGTGCTGAGCTGAACGCTGACAAGAGCGGCAACGCTTCTATCAAGATGGCTATGCCTGCTGACAACTCATTCATCGTTAAGGTTGGCAAGCAGTCTATCAAGATTGCTGTCATCAAGTAAGACTCGGATAAACTATAATCTGAAATAATCTCGAATGAGGGTGTGTCTATATGACATACCCTCATTTTTATATATTCCATTTAGAGTGATCTCGGTTTTCATTTCTGACCGGAGGGCATCGATGAAGGATAATGGACATATTGTAGAACCGACGAAATCCCTCTTCTAAAAAAACAAAAAACATGCAAGCGTTGACGACCGATTTAGGACAAATCATGCAGCAAGAACTTGGAGAAAGGCCCCATTTTGTCCCTAAAAAGTAAAAAAAGACACAAAAGTTTAATCAAGTCAAAAAATATTTGTAACTTTGCAACCCAAATGTATAAATAGTACATTTACACATTACTGATAAAACAGATGGAAAGCTTAGAGTCTTTGAAGATAGACCTGAAGAGTCTGGACACAGGCGCATTGAGCACCAGCTGCCACTTGGGAGACGAATTCTTTGAGGCGGCAGAGAGTGACGAGATAAAGAGCGGCGATGTGATGCTCTCTATTTCGGCACGCAAAAGTGTGTCAGGACTATACGAGATAGACTTCCATGCCGAGGGCACTGTGAAAGTGCCTTGCGACCTTTGTCTCGACGACATGGACCAGCCGATATGCACAGACAACAGGCTGCTGGCTAAGCTCGGAGAAGAATACTCAGACGAAGACGACATCGTGACGGTGGAAAAGGACGACGCAGTGCTCGACACCGCATGGTTCGTATATGAATCCATAGCCCTCGACATTCCCATCAAGCATGTGCATGCACCTGGAAAATGCAATCCTGCAATGATAAAGGCTCTCGAGGAGCACTCCGCAGCCCGAAGCTCGGAGGAGGAAAACGAAACGGCAGTGGATCCACGATGGAGTGAATTAGAAAAATTAAAATCAATAATTAAAGATTAAAGAAAAATGGCACATCCTAAAAGAAGACAGTCAAAGACTCGTACACTCAAGAGAAGAACTCATGATAAGGCAGTAGCTCCTACACTGGCAGTATGCCCTAACTGCGGCGCTTACTATGTATATCACACAGTATGCTCTACTTGCGGTTACTACAGAGGCAAGGTTGCTATCGTAAAGGAGACTGCAGAATAATACCGTCATGGAAAAGATAAACGCAGTAATCACAGGCATCGGAGGGTACGTTCCTGACTATGTGCTGAACAACCAGGAGTTGTCGAGAATGGTCGACACCAACGATGAATGGATTATGACGCGTGTCGGAATAAAAGAGCGCCGAATTCTCACCGAAGAGGGTATCGGCACCTCTTATATGGCACGCAAAGCGGCAAAACAGCTCCTGAAGAAAACGGGAGTTGACCCGGACACCATCGACGCAATTATCGTAGCCACAAGTACGGCGGACTACAAGTTCCCGTCTACAGCATCCATCGTGTTGGGTAAGCTCGGACTGAAGAACGCTTTCGCGTTCGACATGTGGTCGGCTTGTTGTGGATTCATTTATACGCTCGATACTGCCGCTTCAATGATCCAGAGCGGAAGATACAAAAAGATTATCGTTATCGGAGCCGACAAGATGTCGTCTGTGGTTGACTATACCGACCGCAGCACTTGTGCTCTCTTCGGTGACGGAGCAGCTGCAGTTCTCGTGGAGGGAACGACAGAAGACGTGGGTCTTAAAGACTCTTATTTCCGCAGCGACGGACATGGACTGCCATTCCTGCACTTGAAAGCTGGCGGTTCTGTATGCCCGGCTTCACACTTCACTGTGGACCACCGTCTGCACTACCTCTATCAGGAGGGACGCACCGTGTTCCGCTATGCAGTGACAAGCATGAGCAACGACTGTGCACTCATCGCCGAGCGCAACGGACTGAACAAGGACAACATCCGTTTCGTGGTGCCTCACCAGGCTAACATCCGCATCATTGAGGCTGTGGCAAAGCGTCTGGAGCTTCCTATGGAGCAGGTGATGGTGAACATCGAGCATTTCGGAAACACCTCTGCCGCCACTATTCCATTGGCTCTCTGGGAGAACGAGAGCAAGCTGAAGAAGGGCGACAACCTTATCTTCACTGCCTTCGGAGCAGGCTTCGTTCACGGAGCTTCATACTACAAATGGGGCTACGACGGCAGCACCGTGGAGCAGGGATAACACACTCCTTGACTGAAACAAAAAATCTTTATATCAGATAAAGCGCATCTGCAATGACGGAAGTCATACAGATGCGTTTTTTTGTCAGAACGCCATTTTAGTGACGGAAACATAATAACTTACCACAAAAACAACGGAAAGGATGTCCGACAAAAGGCAATGAAAGGTCAAAATGGCGCATATTGAAAGGTAAATGTTTGGCGTACAACAATTTTTCAGTATATTTGCAAATAAAAAAGACAGATAAAATGCACAAAGCAGGATTCGTGAACATCGTGGGAAACCCGAATGTGGGAAAATCCACGCTAATGAACCAGTTGGTGGGCGAGCGCATCAGCATCGCCACATTCAAGGCGCAGACCACAAGACACAGGATAATGGGCATCGTGAACAGCGACGACGCACAGATAGTATTCTCCGACACCCCAGGAGTACTGAAACCGAACTACAAGTTGCAGGAGTCGATGCTCGCCTTCTCTGAATCGGCATTGACGGATGCCGACGTGCTGCTCTATGTCACCGACGTGGTGGAGAATCCGGAGAAGAACATGGAGTTTCTGGAAAAGGTGCAGAAGATGAGCATCCCCGTGATACTGCTCATCAACAAGATTGACCAAAGCGACCAGAAGACGCTCGGAACGCTCGTAACGAAATGGCACTCTCTGTTGCCCGACGCAGAGATACTGCCGCTCTCGGCAAAGAACAAGTTCGGAGTGGACATGCTGCTCAAACGCATAAAAGAGCTGCTGCCCGACTCCCCACCCTACTTCGACAAGGACCAGCTGACCGACAAGCCGGCGAGATTCTTCGTGAGCGAGATAATCAGAGAGAAGATCCTGCTCTACTACGACAAAGAGATTCCATACTCGGTGGAAGTATCGGTGCAGTCGTTCAAGGAGGACGATAAGCGCATCAACATCCACGCTGTAGTCTATGTGGAACGCGACTCACAGAAAGGCATCATCATCGGACATCAAGGTGTGGCACTGAAGAAGCTGGGATCGGAAGCGCGCAAGTCGCTCGAACGGTTCTTCGGCAAGAAGATTTATCTGGAACTGTTCGTTAAGGTGGACAAAGACTGGCGCAGCTCTAAGAGGGAGCTGGACAGCTTCGGATATAATCCGGACTAAGCCGGAGAGACGGGGACAAACCTGAGGAAACAGGAACTCTGAGGAAAACGGGAGGTGAAACAGGACACTGACGGAGCAACATTCTGAACCGACAATCCGAAAGCATCCAAGAATCCCGGAAAGAAAACAACAAAAAAGAAAAACGGAAAACAGAATATGGCAAATTTAGTAGCAATAGTAGGACGCCCCAACGTGGGTAAGTCAACGTTGTTCAACCGCCTCACGAAGACCCGCCAAGCCATCGTGAGCGACGTGGCAGGAACGACACGCGACCGTCAATACGGCAAATGCGACTGGAACGGAAAGGAGTTTTCAGTGGTGGACACCGGCGGATGGGTAGTGAAATCCGACGATATCTTCGAGGAGGAAATCCGCAAGCAGGTGCTCATCGCCACTGAGGAGGCTGACCTCATCCTCTTCCTCGTGGACATCACCACGGGAGTGACAGACTGGGACATGGACGTGGCACAGATTCTGCGCCGCACGAAGCTGCCGGTGATTCTCGTGGCAAACAAGACAGACAACAACGACCTGATATACAATGCGGCTGAGTTCTACAAGCTCGGACTCGGCGACCCGATGTGTATCAGCTCGGCTACGGGAAGCGGCACGGGAGACCTGCTCGACGACGTGGTGGCGAAACTGAAAGACAACAGCGGCGAACTGCTCGAAGAAGGCATACCACGCTTTGCCGTGGTGGGAAGACCAAACGCAGGAAAGAGCAGCATCATCAACGCATTCATCGGCGAAGACCGCAACATCGTGACGGAGATTGCCGGAACGACCCGCGACAGCATCTACACGAGATACGACAAGTTCGGATTCGACTTCTATCTCGTAGACACCGCCGGCATCCGCCGCAAGAACAAGGTGACCGAAGACCTGGAGTTCTACTCCGTGATGCGTTCCATCCGCGCCATCGAGCATTCTGACGTCTGCATCCTTATGATCGACGCAACGAGAGGCATCGAGGCACAGGACATGAACATCTTCCAGATCATTCAGAGGAACAACAAATCGCTCGTGGTAGTGGTGAACAAGTGGGACCTCGTGGAGAACAAGGACCAGAAGGTGATGGACACCTTCGAGAACGCCATCCGCAACCGCATGGCTCCATTCACTGACTTCCCTATCATCTTCGCCTCGGCACTGACGAAGCAGCGCATCTTCCGTGTGCTGGAGACTGCCAAGGAGGTGTACCTGAGCCGTAAGATAAAGATAGGCACATCAAAGCTCAACGAGATGATGCTGCCGCTGATAGAGGCTTATCCGCCACCATCAATAAAGGGAAAATACATAAAGATAAAATACTGCACGCAGCTGCCTAACACACAGATACCATCATTTGTGTTCTACGCCAACCTGCCTCAGTATATCAAGGAGCCTTACAAGAGATTCCTGGAGAACAAGATACGTTCGAACTGGAAGCTCACGGGGTCTCCAATAAACATCTTCATACGTCAGAAGTAACGGATACGATGACAAACAGAATAACAGAAAAGCTGCAGGCGTGTCTTATGGCATGCATTGCAGCCTTGATTTTTACTTTGCTCGCGCCAGTGATGTCGGCGTGCTCGTCGTCGGAAGGCGGCAAGACAAAGGATATGGCTGCCGCAGAAGCTGCAAAGGAAATATACGACAGTCTGAGAAACGGCGGATATGAATATTTCACCGATATGACATACCGCAACGGGCGCATACCGGAAAACTACCGCAAGCAGCTCGTCATGAACTCCAAGATGTTCCTGTTTCAGATGCAGAAAGACCATGGAGGTATCTACGACATACAGATTGTCGACTGCCGCACTGACAGCGCCAGATCATCCGTCGACGCAAACGCCTTCCTGCTGCTCTGCTTCAACGACAGTACAAAAGAGGAAGTGGTGGTGCCGATGGTGAAGATTGGTGAGAAGTGGATGATGAGATGACAAATCAACAAAAAGAAGAAAATGCTAATACACAAATATCTTACGAGCTTCGGCAAATACCTCATCCTCATGGGACGCTCGTTCGCACGCCCTGAAAGGATGCGTATGTTCATGAAACAATACGTGAAGGAGATGTCCGGACTGGGAGTTGACTCCATCGGCATCGTGCTCCTCATCTCATTCTTCATAGGAGCCGTGATCTGCATACAGATGAAACTCAACATCCAGAGTCCTTGGATGCCACGCTGGGTGTCAGGATATACCACGAGAGAGATTCTGCTCCTGGAGTTCTCATCTTCAATCATGTGTCTTATCCTTGCCGGAAAGGTGGGGTCGAACATCGCCTCTGAGATCGGCACGATGAGAGTGACGCAGCAGATTGACGCACTGGAGATAATGGGAGTGAACTCTGCCAGCTATCTCATTCTGCCAAAGATGATGGGACTGATAACGATAATGCCGTTCCTCGTGATATTCTCGTCGGCAACGGGAATATTAGGCGCCTACGCCACAGCATACGTGGGACAGGTGCTCAGTCCTGACGACCTGACTGCCGGACTGCAACACAGCTTCAATCCATGGTTCATGTGGATGAGCATCATCAAGAGCCTCTTCTTCGCATTCATAATATCGAGCGTGTCGTCATACCACGGATATACCGTGGAAGGCGGTTCAGTGGAGGTGGGAAAGGCGAGCACCAACGCTGTGGTGACGAGCAGCGTACTGATACTCTGCTCCGACGTGTTCCTCACTCAGCTGCTGAGCTGATGGAACGGAGAGACGAGAACATACAGAGAGAAAGAGAGAACACAACATAAGGAGGGCGAAAGGTACTGATTTATGATAGAGATAAAGAACTTATGCAAGTCGTTTGGCGACAAGGTGGTGCTGAAAGACATCAGCACCGTGTTCGACAGCGGCAAGACGAACCTTATCATCGGACAGAGCGGCAGCGGCAAGACGGTGCTGATGAAGAACTTGGTGGGACTGCTCACGCCGACAAGCGGCGAGGTGCTCTACGACGGTCGCGACTTCGTGACGATGTCCAAGAAGGAGAAGGTGATGATGCGACGCGAAATGGGAATGATATTCCAGAGCGCCGCCCTCTTCGACTCGCTACCGGTGCTGGAGAACGTGATGTTCCCACTCGACATGTTTTCAAACATGAACTACCGCGAGCGTGTTCGCCGCGCACAGGAATGCCTCGACAGAGTGAACCTCGTGGATGCGGAGAAGAAATTCCCCGACGAGATTTCTGGTGGTATGCAGAAGCGTGTGGCGATTGCCAGAGCGATAGCGCTGAACCCTAAATACCTGTTCTGCGACGAGCCGAACTCCGGTCTCGACCCTAAGACATCGCTCGTTATCGACGACCTTCTACACGGCATCACTGAGGAATTTGACATCACCACAATAATAAACACCCACGACATGAACTCCGTGATGGGTATCGGCGAGAACATCATCTTCATATACCAAGGCGAGAAGGAATGGCAAGGCCAGAGCGCCGACATCATGGGCTCGACAAACAAAAAACTGACTGACTTCATCTTTGCCAGCGACCTGCTCAAGAAGATGAAGGAGAGCGAGATGAAGGAAATGAAGGAAAAGAAAAAGGGATAAGGCGAAAGATGCGAGGATAACCATAGCCTATAGAGAAGGACCATCTACAGCGCCGACAGGAAACCTGACCATCCTATCAGAACAACAGGAAGACAAAGGGCAGACAAGCTCTATACACATAGCGCCGGAACACGTTTCAATCAGTGATTGACGTGTTCCGGCGCTTTATTGTAACAAGACTGGAACATAGTCGGCAGAAATAAATGTCAGCATAGATTTGGACAAGAAAGAAAATAAGCATATCTTTGCAAAGTATATCGCAAGCGGTTTGCCCTCACGGGTGATTAAAAGGGAATCGGGTGGAAATCCCGGACAGTCCCGCTGCTGTGAGCCGCCCCTTATGAAAGGGTCGAACAATAGCCACTGGAAATTCTTATAGCTCCAATCTGTTATTATGAAATGTCTAACGATTGTTGGAGGTTAACGGGAAGGCGTTCGATACCGGGCGGCAAGTCAGAAGACCTGCCATTGCGACACATGGCGTATAGTATCCATTATATATATGGTGGGAGAAAATGCCATTGCTGTCTCTCATGGGCTTCGAGGAAGGCGCACGAGGGAATCATGATGTTTGGGAAACAACAACATTTTCATTCATTAACTTTATAAACAAAATGCAAAAGAAGTACAGTTATCTAATGCTGGCACTCCTGTTGTCTATGTTATGGCTGCCAATGCAGCTGATGGCACAAGACGGCAACACAGTGCTGCAGCCGCAGTTCGGCAAGCAGACAGTGACAGTGGCAACGGATCAGGAACTCACGTACTACGACTACAAAGGCACAGGGTCGATCATGAGTTCCAATTCAAGCAACTCGCACTCCCTTCTCGTGTTCAAACCGGCAGAACAAGGGTATTCTATCATGATTACCTTTGAGTCGTTTGACGTGAGGACCCAGATGGGGTCATATCAGGGATATGCGAAGGTTTACGACGGCGAAGTGGACGATACGGGATTCACCTGGGCCACTAAAACAAACGAAGTGACAAAAGACACCAAGCTGCCCGAGGGCAACGTGATTGAAACTCTTGACGGCATCTACACCGACAAGAAGTCGTTCTACTCTACGACAACCGACGGAGCATTGTCGGTAGGATTCATATATCGCTACTCATTCAAAGCTGACGGATGGGTGGCAAAGGTGAAGTGTGTGAAACTCGAGGACATGAGCGTTACGAATGCCGGTTCGCAGTATGGCAACGTGAAAGCGCCTGAGTTGACGACGAACGTGAACCTCGCCGGATTATATGTCAACACCAGCGGAGTGCTGAATGCTGACCACCTGACATCCATCAAGTTCAGAATGGCTGAGAACGAGAATGTGGTAGACCCTCTCTCTCTGAAACTGTTCGCCGGAAGCGCCGACTCATACAAGGGTGCTACCCCTATCGCTACTACGATAACGGAGGACAACGGCATATACACAATGACGCTCGACCATAAGCTGAGCGAAGGTAAGAATGAGTTTACCATCGTTGGCGACCTGAATACAGAGGCTTCCATTGGTGCGAAACTGAAACTGGAGGTTACCGGCGTAACCACTACAAACCAGCCCGACGGCGTTGCTACATTCACGGCAGCAGAGGCAGTAGGACTGGTGAACCCGGCTATTGTGACATTCCCAGCGGAATACAAGACAATCACGGTGACCGACACACCTCTCAACTTCTATGATGATGGAGGACCTACAGAAATGGTGACCATCGGATTCAACGGTATGGTGACCTTCAAACCGGCTTCTCCCGACAAGAAGGTGATGATAAACTTCTCAAAGATGAATATCTTCGAGAGTTCTCTGCACGACGACGCGAAATCACAATACATCCTTATATATAACGGTTCGACGGACGATGAAGCCAATCTTATCAGAACCGTCAGAGAGACTGAGACTCCATTCGTACGTTCCAACTCGGAAGACGGAGCATTGACAATAAAGTTTGTGTCCGGCAGCGAACTGTCATATACCCGTGACGGTTTCGAAGCTGAGGTTTCCCTGTTTATCCCACAGCCAATGACGACACAGGCGGTTGAGACGACACAAGCATCTGCAAAGACTCTGGCTGCCGGCGATACAGATCAGGAAATACTGAAACTGAACGTGAAGACAGAGAACAACTATCCGGCACTGACGGCAAAGAAATTCTCTTTCACCACAAACGGCACGAATGACATCATCAGCAAGGCTACTGTATATTATACCAAGTCAGCGGCCAGCTTCTCAACTTCCGTAAAGGTAGGCGAAGCTGAGGTGACTGGCGACGCTGTCGAAATAACAGCTACCGACGAAGTGTCACTTGTTGAGGGCGACAACTATTTCTGGCTTGCCTACGACATCAAGGAAACGGCCGTCAACGGACAGAAGATTGATGCCGCAGTGACTTCTGTTACACTCAGTGATGCCACCCACACCGTTGCGGATGGTAATCCAGAGGGCAACCGCGAGGTGCTGAACCAGGTGGTATCGCATTCCGACCAGGGCACGGTGACAAAGAAGGTGAACGGTTCGATGGGCTTCAAGACACAGAACAAGAATGAATATTCTTCTGACTATGAGAGTGGCACGGACGACCGCATCAATATCTTCCTGCCTTACAACGAGGGTATGATATGCCAGATCGAATTCTCCAAATTTGACCTATACTGGAATACCTACAGCAGCTCTGAACATGCTTCGCTGAAGATCTACAGCGGCAAGGACACTACAGGTGAACTGCTGTGGGAGACCACAAAGAACAACTACACCAAGGGACCGGAGGGTGTAATCCGTTCTACTGCTGCCGACGGAGCATTGACAGTGGTATTCAACGCCGGTGTTACTTCATCATGGAACACAAAGAACGGTTTTGTGGCTACCGTGAGCGAATATCTCTCCAAACCAATGGAAGTGGCAGCAACTACTGCTACACAGTCGGCAAAGGAGATTGCAAAGGTGGGAGAAAAGGATCTCGACATCCTCAACCTCAACATCACTACCGAGGGCAACGAGAATCCCAAGAAACTTTCTGCCGTAACTGTGGACATGAAAGGAGCGGAGAAGAGCATCGCTGCCATCAAGCTCTACTCGCTGGCAAAGGCTGACGAGGAGATTGCCGCCGACAAGGCTCCTGTGGCTACGGCTACAATCGACGGAACTGCAACGGAGGCTACACTGACTCTCAACGAGCCGGTGGCACTGGCAGAAGGCGACAACTACTTCCGTCTGCGCTACGATATCTCTGACGACGCTAAGGCGGGCGACATTATCGACGCCGCTATAAAGAGCATCACTGCCGACGGTGAGACTCTGACTACAGAGAACGGCGACCCTGAGGGTGCGGTAATGATAAAGAACATATACAACATGATGGCGGGCGACAATGGTGAGATTCTCATCAACGAGGGCGCTCCTCTCTTGTTCTGCGACGATGGCGGTGTGGACGGCGATTATTCGAAGAACTTCGAAGGAACTGTGACATTCGCTCCTAAGACTCCTGGACAGAGCGTGAAGCTCACATTCAAGGAGTGGACTGTGACGGCACAGGACAAGTTCTATGTATATCATGGCGGAGAGGTGAAGGAAAAGGAGGATGCCAAATACAGCATGTATGACAAACCGACTTATTTCCTCTCTGATGCCGAGGACGGCAAGGTGACCGTAAAATTCGTGACGAAATACTCAAAGGCTGGTTTCGCAATCGAGGTGACGGCATACGAGAAACAGCCTATCAGCGTGGCTTCTGTAACGACTACCGCCGTGGCTCCTGAAACTACGATGAAGGGTGCCGAGACGCTGCTGCAGAAGATTGAGGTGGTTGCTGACGGCGACCTCAACGTTCTGGACATACAGAAATTCAACCTCGCTGCCATCGACCTGGCAGACAATGCCCTCGCCAATGCAAAAATCTATGCTACAGGAACAAGCGCCGAGTTTGCACCTGTAGACCTCTTCGGCAAGCAGGAGGGCGGTCAGCTTTACATCAATGGTTCTTACAAGATTACGCTGCCTGGCACTTACTACTTCTGGCTCGCCGGCGACATCAGCACTGAGGCTGCTCCTGAGGCAACGGCATGTGCCCAGCTGGAGAGCATCACGGCAAACGAGACGACAACAAACGTTGAAGAGGCGGCAGCGGCTTCCACCAAGGTGGTACAGGGCGTGAGCGGCACAATAACAGTGGGCGCGGGCGCTGACTACGGCACGATACAGGCTGCCGTGAACTCTCTGAAGGACGGTATCGACGGACCTGTGACCATCAACATCAAGCGTGGTATATACAACGAGAACGTGACGGTGCCTGAGATTCCGGGAGCTTCGGAGAACAATACCGTGACGCTGCAGAGCGAAAGCGGCGACTGGCACGACGTGAAGATATATTACGACTTGTATAACGAGCCGCAATATTCTGACGACAAGATGTTCAATGAATTTGGTACGTTCACCATTGCCGGCGCTGACTGGTTCACGCTGCGCGGTGTGGAGGTGACAACGACAGACACCTATTTCCCTGGTGTGATACACATCAAGAACCAGAGCCGCCACGTGACTATCGACAACTGCTATATCCATGCAGACATGACGGTGACTTATTCAGAGGACATCAACCTGATATATACCTATACAAAGAACCTGGCTTACCAGAACAACGACTATCTCACAGTGAAGAACTGTCTGCTCGAGGGTGGATACATCGGTGTGAGAATGGGCGGAACAAGCTATGTGGCTCTGCCTAAGGAAGTAGGCGGAGTGATAGAGAACAATATCCTGCGCAACCAGGGTTCCAAGTCTCTGTATGTGTCTGACGAGTTGGGAACGAAGATTCGCAACAACCGCATAGAAAACAACGCCACAACGAAGGAGTTTGACGGTATCGACGCACAGGTGAGAGACCTGTATGACGAGAGCTTCGAAATCAGCGGAAACAAGTTCCATCTCAACACCAACAACTCTGCTCTGGCCATCACGCTGAGACAAATGACGGGTAGCGAAGAGGTTCCGGTGAATATCGTGAACAACGAGGTCATCGTGGTTAGCAACAGCGAAAAGAGCTACGGTATCAAGGTCGGCAACAATGCATCCAACGTGAACATCGCCAACAACAGCGTAAACATGTTGGGTGAAGCCAAGTCTTCGGCTATGGTAATCAGCAGCAGTACTGCCGAGAACTTGAAGGTTGTGAACAACGTACTGATGAACAACGCCGGCGGTTATGTATACAGCTACAACAATGCCGACTACATGACAAAGGCTTCTTATGCCAACAATGCCGGCTTCACTACCGGTGAGGTGTTTGCACGTCACAAAGAGGATGTTGCTTCATACGAGGCATGGCTGGCTATATGCAACGAGGAGAACGGAGTGAACGAGGCTGCCAACTTCATCGACGGCGAGAACACTCTGGAACTCTCTAAGGCTGGCAATCTGATGAAGGCACTGCCTCTGACTTATGTGGAGACTGACATCACTGGCAAGGCACGTAACGGCGAGACTCCTACAATCGGTGCTTATGAGTTTGATGCCAACACGGATGCTCCGGTGATGGTTGAGGGTTATCCGATAATCAACAACATCACTGACACATCGGCCGACATGAAGGTGAGATTCAGTCAGACTGGTACCGTTCAATATATGGTCAAGGATGGAGCTGAGGATGCTCCTACCGTTGACGAGATTACGACTTCTGAGAATGTAATCACCGCATACAAGAACGATGAGACAAAGATTACAGTTGAGGGTCTGGAGAAGGACAAGGAGTATGTCATCTACTCACTGATGACAAACATCAACGGCGTGTCAAGCGATGTGTATGCCTCAAGCAAGTTCATCGCTGGCGGTGAGGTGATAAAGGAGATTCCTAACGTGAAGGCAACTGCAGAGGCTACAGAGAGCGTGGAGTCCGGACAGAAGGCTTCTCTCAAGGTTAACGTGACAGAGGGAACGGCTCCTTTCAGCATTTCCTGGACAAACGGAAAGCTTCAGGAGATAGCAACGGCTTCTCTCGATGACTTCGGTATTTCTGTGGTGGAATATGCTCCTGTGGAGTGCGACATGTATTATGTGACCGTGACGGATGCAAACGGAAAGCAGGCTTCTGACACTTGCCGTGTGGCAGTGACCGGTGATGCCGTAGTGGCAACATTCGAGAACCTGTATCTCAACAGCGAGAGCTACTGGAACGGCCCTGACTCTAAGGGCACACCGATGGTGGGCATATATGGCGACAACCAGCTCGACGGTTCGTTCGTGAGCGGTTCTTATCAGTTCAGCAACAACTACAGCCTCGACTGGAACTCTTGGCAGGGATTCGCTTATTCTAACCGTACGGCAACGACGTTCACAAGCGCTACTCCTGACCAGTATAACTCTGTTGTTGGCCATGGATATGATGAGTCGGAGAATTATGCGGTGGTATTCGACAAGGGCACAATAACCGTGCTCAACAAGCCTGAGGAGGGTGACGTGATAAACGGATTCTATATCACCAACAACGCGTGGGCTCTTGACTGCATAAAGAACGGCAACGGAGTGGCACACAAGTTTGAAGAGGGTGACTATCTCATAGCGACATTCACTGGCACCAAGGCGGACGGTTCTACATCTACAGTGGACTGCTATCTTGCTGACTATCGTGCTTCGAAGGAGGCTGACCGCTACTATCTCGACACATGGCAGTGGGTTGACCTTCGTCCGCTCGGCAAAGTGAAAACAATAGCTGTATCTCTCTCTGGCTCTGACACTGGTTCATTCGGATTGAATACATCGGCTTACTTCTGTATGGACGACTTCAACGGTGAACGTGTCATTGCGGAGGCTCCGGTTCAGGTGGCTGGTGATGAAATTGATCTCAGCGAGTTCTTCACGTTCGATGATGCTTCGGCTACGGTTTCTTACGCATTTGCCGACGCTCTGAGCGAGGAACTGGCACAGAACGTGACTCTCTCTGCCGACGGCAGACTGACTGTGAAGAAGGGCTACTACAACAGTTTCAACGTTGTGGTAAGCGCCACACAGAAGGGCAAGATTCAGTTCTTGAACATACCGTTCGACATCGTTGACAGCATCAATGGCGTTGAGGATTCTAGCAGCAACGTAGCAGGTCGCTACAACATCAGCGGACAGAAACTGAACGCTCGCCAGAAGGGTGTCAACATCATACGCACCACCAATGGCAAGACCGTTAAGGTAGGCGTGAGGTGAGAATCCACATTTTGAGGTTATAAATAATCGATAGAGAAAGCCCCGGAACCTTGTGAATAGGTTTCGGGGCTTTCTTCTGATAACGCATCGTCAGCTAATAATGTCTCGTCATATAGTGAAGCGGCGGTATACCGCTGGTATAGCTATGTGATACTGTCAGTATACCTATGCTGCACTATCGGTGCAAGGCTGCTGCACTTCTCTTGTACCGCTTTTTCAATCTATATTTATGATGAATTACCTAAATAGTTACATTAACTCCCTTTTGAACCACACCTCGAAAACATGGTCGGCAAGAAACACTCCCTCCTTGGTCTGGGTGATGATTTCCTTTTCGAAAAGAGCTTTCTTAATGCGCTCCACATTCGATTTCGTTCCAATTGGATAAATATCGTCAACTTTCTTTGATGAGAAGCCATTGTGGATGCCGCTGCAAAGCAGACGGATGAAGTTGAGCTGGTAGGTTGTGAGTGATTCCGTCTGCTGCACAAACAGGCTGTTACATTGTTCCAGCAGAGCATCAACGCCCCGATGAAATGTTTCTTCTGTCACTTCCGTATCCGTCTCTGCCATCACATTCCACGCCAACTGCTGTACGTAGGATGAATAGTTTCCGACGCACTCACATATCCTGGATGCGTAAATGTCAGAGATTCGTTTTCCGTATTTCTCAAAGCGGGAGCAGATGAACGGCACCCAATACTCCGTGGGGATACAGTCAAGGTATATCATCTCGCCGAACATGTAGAATGGCATCCGCTTACTTTGAAAGATATTCATCATCAGGTGTTTCTTGCTGCCAAACAGACAATAAGACACATTCTGCTGATGCTGCCATACACCGCGCATACGCTTCTGCACTTCTATGCTGCCTGGAAATTCGCCTACCTGCTGGAACTCATCGATACATACAACTATCCGGAAGCCTTTTTCGCGTGCAATGAGTTCCGGAAGATTGAGTATCTCTTCGGGAGTATAGTCCTTCGGCGTTATTCCAAGCGATAATGAGAACTCCGAATTTGGCTCAGGACTGAAGGAGAACTTGGGCGAAAGGCGGACAAGGAATCGCTTTATGTTTTCCAATATCTGCTCCGCCCTGTTGCCCGTGGATTTCAGTATTGCCGAAGCAAAGCGGTTGTAGAAATCATACTCGCTACGACAGTCGTATATATCCATATACACTGTTTTCACCTGCGGAACGTCCATTTCCGACATTACCTTCTTTACCAGTGAGGTCTTTCCCATTCGCCTTGGCGAGATGAGGATGACGTTTATGCCGTTTTCAAAATCAAGCTTTATGCGCTTGGCTTCCTTTATGCGGTCGGTGAAGTTATTGCCCTCTACCGACATTCCGTAAACAAATGCTTTTTCCATATCCCAAATACTTATATTGACGATGTAAATACTTTGCAAACGAGCGCAAAGAGAGTTTACTCTCAATTTGCCGAGTGCAGCTAAGTATTATGTAAATACTTTGCAAATATAAACAAAAATATCGAGGTTCACAAGTTAGTGGACCACCAACTTGTGAACCTTGATATAAGTATATGACAATAACAACTGTTTGTCGCCACGATTGTATTTACTGTTCTTCGGCAACCTTTTAGAATACCCTCACTCAAAAACAACCGAACTTAAAAGTATGATCAGGAAAATGATTTATTTTTTTATCTCAATCCTGAACGTCGTGCCAACTCCCACTTCACTGCGTTTAACGAAGATGCGGCCATGATGATATTCCTCAACGATTCTCTTGGCAAGAGAAAGACCTAAGCCCCACCCACGTTTCTTTGTCGTGAAACCGGGCTTGAACACGCTGCTTATGTCTTTCTTCCTTATACCCTTGCCATCGTCAGTAACTTCGATAACTGCCTTGCCGGGCAAATCCAAGACCTCGATAGTGATATGCCCCTCGCCTTCCATGGCGTCAACGGCATTCTTGCAGAGGTTCTCTATTACCCACTCAAAAAGAGAAGCATTGAGATTCACGATAATATCATTCTGAGGGAATTTCTTTGTCATAAGAACCTTGGATGATGTCCGTCGGTCCATATAGTCAATCACATGGTCTACCACATCACTGAGACTCGACGGCACAGGTTCTGGCAATGAGCCAATCTTGGAGAAGCGGTCGGCAATGAGCTGCAAGCGCTTCACATCCTTGTCCATCTCCGGGATAAGGTCATCATCAGGATAATTCTCCTTCAGTATCTCTATCCAGGCCATAAGACTGGATATCGGTGTACCCAGCTGATGTGCGGTCTCCTTTGACAAACCGACCCACACCTTGTTTTGTTCTGCTTTCTTTGATGTCAGCAAAGCGAATATAGCCACTACAACAAATATAAGCACTACTCCAAGCTGCACATAAGGATAATACGCCAAACGTTTCAGTATCGTGGAATCATCATAGCATACATCCACATAAGCCTTCTTATTAGCATCATCCATAGAGATTCTGATGAATCTGCCAGCGTCATAAAGACGCTTTCCCAAATGCGACACATACGCAACACTGTCCTTCTCAGAACGGTTGCCTACATCAACGTTTCTGCATATCTGCACCAGTCCCTTATTATCAAGCACGATAACGGGAATGGTATTGTTGTCGTTCATCACTTTCAGTACAAGCCCCAAATCTGTGGTCTCGTCGGCCATATTGAACGAGCGCATTGCGTCCGCCCAAATTTCCATCTTGTTGCGTTCCTCCTTGGCGAGGTCCTTTACAAAGATATTTGAAATTATCAGGGATGTTACCGCTATTACAATAGCCGCCAACACGAGAATGATCTTAACTTGCCTTATTCTATCTGTCCATTGCATATCATAGTAACGGAAATAACTACTATTTATTGCAATACAAATATTTGCAAAGACATTTTTAAGGACACAGTATAAAAATCAAAAGACAGCAAGCAGTTATAAAATACTACCATTGAACGGCCTAATGACCGTTTCAGGTTAAATGGAGATATAAAAACAAGACAAGGAAGTGATCAGTCTTATGAAACGTGTACAATTCTGGTATTTAACCCACATTTTCCCAAAAACCGTCAATCATCTGGTCCCATAT
>NZ_FR892524.1:0-4471 GCF_000436015.1 Prevotella sp. CAG:592
AAGTAATATATGCCGTCTGTATCTCTACAATTCCAATATAAGGAGAAATCATTGTAATTCATTATTCTTTCGTTTCTTTCGTTTTTTATCCGTAAAGTAATTTCACAATTTGAATCGATTTCCACTATCTGCGGCCTACGGTAACGATACTTGTATATTTTCTTTTTCCTTGCCAAAATTTGACTTAGTTCTGTTTTTATATACTTCATTTCAATATCGTTAAATGCACATTTTATAGTATCATCACCAATCTCTATATTTTTTTTTTGTGTTGCATCATAAATGTAATGAGGTATCACACAATATATATCTATACCTTTATTTGAATGATTCATTTCCATAACGGCACAGTTCCAGTAAGGTGGAAAGAAAATAATTTTAATGTTTTTTTCTGCCTTGCATGGCAAAAATATACTTATTAAAGTAATGATTAATAAATATATCTTAACTGAGTTATTATTTTTATTATTTTTCATTGTTGTAATTCCTTGATGTATGTTCCATTTCCTGTTATAAGCTGTTTGTCAATTATTTGAATGTTATGCCAAGATGCTGCTTATTTTGCAAAGATACGTAATTTCCTATATGGATGCAAGTCAAAGATATACTTTGTTTGCCATATATTGAAGTAGATTGTTGGTGGTGATGATTTTTTTTCTTTAATTTGCATCCATGAAAAAGACATTATTATATATATTGCTGCTCTTGTCGGTGGCAACCAGCGGCAGTGCGCAACATGCGGGAGCGAGCCTTTACAAAATGTCGAGGCTTGTCAGACTTGTATCCATCGAGGCAAGGAAGGGACAAGGACAATATGCCAAGACATTGACCGGAGGAAGAGAGAGAGGCGACAGCCGTGCATTTGATGTTCCCGGTCAGCGCAGCCTATGTGCATTTGTTCAGATGAAGGGAGATGGCAGGCGTGTGTTGGAAGAAAACCATTGTACGCCTCTTGCTCAGTTCGGGGATATATATATCGCCGATATTCCGTTGCGGCATCTCGACGGCTTGTCGTTGTCAGAGAGTGTGCTGAGGATTGAAGCCGGCAGGAGTCACACGCTGACGATGGACACCACGGCAGTGATAGTGGATGCTCCCGCGGTGTGGAACGGCAGCTCTTTGCCTCAGGCTTATACCGGACAGGGAGTGGTGGTAGGCGTCATGGACGTAGGCTTTGATGTGACGAATCCCAATTTCTATGACACCACACTCACTGCCACACGCATACGGCGCTTCTGGGACCAGCTTTCGCCAGACAGTATCGGCAGCGGAATGTATGTCGGCGCAGACTATCGCACGCCGGAGGAGATTCTTGCCTATGCCCACTCCCACGACGGACTGATAGAGACCCACGGCACCCACACCTTGGGAATAGCTGCCGGAACGGGTTTCGACACACCTTATCGCGGTATGGCATACGATGCCGATATCTGCATCGTGAGCAATGCCGTGAATACAGACCTGCCGCTGATTCCCGAAGAACTGTTATACAAATACACATCAGCAACCGACGTCCTCGGATTCAAATACATCTTCGACTATGCCCAGGAGGTGGGCAAACCTTGTGTCATATCATTCAGTGAGGGCAGTTCGCAGTCGTTCGACGATGATGAACGGCTTTTCGAGGAAGTGCTCGGACAGATACAGGGACCGGGCCGCATCCTTGTGGCGAGTGCCGGAAACGACGGGTCGCGCAGGACATATCAGCATAAGCCACGTGGGGTGGAACGCGATGGAGTGTTCTTTCTTTCGCAGTCAGACCGTACTTATTTCTGCATGGCTTCAGAAAACCAGTTTCAGATATGCCTCTCGGCATACACCTCAGCCACGGACAGAGAACAACTATATATCCCTACCGCCGAAATCCTTAATGCCGAAGACTCCACGGTGGTAGACTCCGTAGACTTTTTCGGTCACCGGTTGAAATACACCATCCAGGCATGCCGCGCATATTTCAATCCAGACCTCATAGCCTACTACCTGTTGGCAGAGATGCAAGGCGGGGTGGGGTGGTCGCTGTTCCTCTCAGCCGAGGCCGTTGGCGAGGAAGCCGCAGTGGATTTCTACAGTAGCGCCACACAGTTTTATCCCAGTGAGATAAACCCTTCGATAAGTGGCGGCGAACCGGCATACAGTGTCGGCAGTCCGGGCTGTGCCCCATCGGTGATATGCGTGGGAGCCACGGCATACCGCGACCATATCGTCAATGCCGACGGTGTGGCTCAGACCTATGATTGCGGTCACGACGGCGAAGTGGCAGACTATTCCTCTGTCGGTCCGACCCGCGACGGGCGCATCAAGCCCGATGTCGTTGCCAACGGCACTCATGTGGTGTCATCGGCAAGCAGTTATTTCATAGAGGCGAATCCGGAGGGCAGCGTGAAAGATTATACCGTAGCCACTTCCCGATTCCATGACCGCACCTACCCGTGGGCGGCATTCCTCGGCACCTCGATGTCAACACCCGTCGTTGCCGGTACGATAGCCTTGTGGCTGCAAGCCAATCCTGATCTCACCACCCGGCAGGTGATGGATGTGCTGGCGGCAACGAGCCATCGTAGGGACGGCGCCCGGCAGGGAGAAAAGGATAACCGTTGGGGGTATGGAGAGATAGATGCCTATGCCGGTCTGCTCCGTGTGCTTGGTCTCGATGGCATAAGCGAGATTTCCAATCACCATCCTTCCCGTCTCGATATCAAATATGCTGACGATACGGTGTGGCTCTCTGCCGATGGCGAAGTTCCGGCAGAGAGGGTAAGCGTGGCGATATATTCTGTGGTGGGAAAGAGGATGCTCCAGAAGTCAGTATGCCTGTCATCCGATCCTTCCGGCATCAGTCTGTCGTCACTTCCATCAGGTGTGTATGTCGTGCAGACCACGTCGGTAACGCCCGGTTTCACAGGGTCTTGCGTATTCAGGAAATAGCGCAAAAGGTATTCTGTTCCTCCTTTCGTTCCCGTATAATCACTTTTAGGTATTTCGCACAAAACCCTAATTTTAGGTATTGCAGCATTGTGGCGGATGCTGTATCTTTGCAACCGTGAAAAGGATAATTCTTACGTCTTACGAGTTGACGAGTTGACAAGGAGACGAGTTGACAAGGAGTTTTCTTTTTTCATATAGATTCTTTGGATTTTTAAACTTAGTAATATAGAGAGATAGAATATGAAAAAGACATTGGTTGTTTATGGTTCCTCAACAGGAACTTGCCAGAGCATCGCAGAGACAATCGCGGAAAAGCTCGGAGCAGAAGTGGTAGACGTGGCAAACCTCGATGACGCCCAGGTGAACGAGGCGGAGAATCTCATTCTCGGCACTTCAACATGGGGCGCCGGAGAAGTTCAGGACGATTGGTATGACGGACTGAACAAACTGAAGAAACTCGACCTCAATGGAAAAACCGTGGCGCTCTTCGGCTGTGGCGACTGCGAGTCGTATGGCGACACCTTCTGCGGAGGCATGGACGAGATTTATTCTGCCCTTCAGGACAAGGGCGTGAAATTCGTTGGTCAGGTATCAACCGATGATTATACATTCGACGATTCTGCAGCTGTGGTTGATGGCAAGTTCGTGGGTCTCGCTCTTGATGATATAAACGAAGACGACAAGACCCCAGGCCGCATTGACGCATGGCTGGATGACATCAAGGGTGAGCTGTAAGTCACGATGTCTAAGCCATAGACTTTACATAAAATTGACGGTCCGCAACGCATTGGTTGCGGAACACCGTTGACAGGACAGTACACCTGCGGGCTGACGTTTCCCGTGGTGACTCCCGAACCGGATAGAGTGTAGGGGAGTGTTTCCCGTGGGTGACTGACTTGTTGACATATAAAAATATACGATACTAACAATTAAAGCAAAATGATGATGCAAGACACTGCGAGCGTAATGCCGATAGACATGAAGGTCCTGATGAATCATATCTATGAGTTCAAGAAGGGCGTCAGACAAATGGTACTGTTCACTTTCAACAAGAAATATGAGTGTTACGCTCTGGAGCGTCTCAAGCGTCAGAACATAGACTATATCATACAGCCCGTTGGCAACGACCGCATGAACCTCTTCTTCGGCAAGAAGGAGTGTATGGATGCCATACGGCTGATGGTTACGCGTCCCCTCAGCAAGCTCACTCCAGAGGAGGACTTCATGCTTGGAGCACTGCTCGGGTATGACATCTGCGCTCAGTGCGAGCGCTATTGTGAGCGCAAGTGCCGTAAATGCAATGCGGCGCTACAGTAGCAAGGATTTTCTTTTTAGTCAAGTAATTTACATATTATCATATTGATGATTGCCCATTAAGATAAAATTCATAATGTTTTTGTATTATATACCCATGTCGGACTGGCTGTGAAGCTGGTCCGACATGCTGTTGGTATGTAAAGTGTTTCTCATTCAATATTTTCTTCCATAAAATTATCATCGTAAGCTAGATTTTTCTAACTTTGCATAAGATAAGCTTCACCTCAGC
>NZ_FR892525.1:0-3257 GCF_000436015.1 Prevotella sp. CAG:592
TAATTATTTTTCCCCCACGTCTCAGTATTACGAATAGAGAACAACTTTCCTGCGCTGCCGGTCTATCTTGGTTTATCCCGTTTTTTGTCTGATAATGAATACAAGTCCTCTTAATAAAACGACGGGCAGACAAGCCGACGAAGGAATATCCTTGTCAGCTTGACTGCCCGTCTGATTGTCTACTTGTCTACTCGTATCTCGTCTACTAGTAACTCGTTTACTAGTTTACTTATTTACTCGTATCTCGTCTACTTGTCCCCGGTTTAGTATCCGAAGATTTCCTCTGTAGAGAGTTTCTTCACCGGTCCGATCTTCTCGAGCGACTTCATGTCGATGTCGCTCTCGTCGCCGAGGATGATGTAGCGGAAAGGCTTGTTGGCGATGTTCTCGTTGACGAACTTCACGAGGTCTTGCAGCGTGATCTTCGGGAGCACGTTATACACCTTCTGCTGCAGACTGTAGTCGTAGCCCAGCTTCTTGGCGTTGAGATAGCTGTAGATGATGTTGAGCTTAGTGGTGCGGCTTGCCTCGATGCGCTTCATTTCTGCCTGCTTGGCGATTTCGAATGCCTTCTGCGACTGCGGCACGTTGTTCATGATGCTGTTGAAGGTGGCGATACAGTCCGTCATCTTGTCGTTCTGAGAGATGATGCTGGTGAGGAAGAATTCCGAGTCGGCCGGGCGGTATGGTGTCAGATAACTTGCCCATGCGCTGTATGCCAGTCCGCGGCTCTCGCGCAGCTCCTGGAACACCACGGTGTTCATGCCGCCGCCGAAGTATGCGTTGAACATGTTTATCATCGCCTCGTGTTCAGGTGTCCACTTCTTGCCCTCGTTGTGATACTGATACATGTAGATGTTCTTTGCCTTGTATGGCGCAATCACAACCTCGTTGGCAGGAGTCAGCTCCATCTTGTATGGGCGGCTCTCAGGTTCGGCTCTGAATTTCTTGGGCAGTGCGTGGTATTTGTCCACCACCTTTGCCATGTCCTTCACCTCCATCGGTCCGTAGTAGAGCACGGTGTGCTTGTAGTTCTTCAGGTCTTTGAGCATATCGATGAGCTTCTGCGGGTCGAGGTTCTTCAGCTGTTCGTTGCTTGGGATGTTGCGCTGAGTGTTGTATGGGCCATACATGGCATATTTGGCGAGAGCCCTGAAGTTCTGGTTCTGGTTCATCTTGGCATCCTGGCGCGCCTTGAGGTTGCTCTCCACCCAGCGGCCGAAGGCTTCCTTGTCCACCTTGGCGTTCTGGAGGAAGTTCTCGAAGAGAGTCATCGCCTGCGGCATGTTCTCGCTCAGACCGTTGAGGGTGATGCTCATATTCTCGGTATTCACGTTGATGCTGTAGTCGCATGCCAGCTTGTAGAACTCCTGCTTGAGCTGCTCGGCGGTCATCTTGTCAGTGCCGAGATATCTGAGATAGTCGGCAGCATAGGCGAGCATGTTGTTTGCCTCCTCGCCGAAGTCGTAGCGATAGCTGAGCACGAAGAGGTCGTTGGTCTTGTTCTTCACGTAGAGCACGGGGAGCTTCTTCTTTGTCTGCGCCTTGGTGAGGTCTTTGTCGTAGTCAACGAAGCGTGGTTTGATAGGCTCCACCTTAGAGTTGATGATCTCTGTAACGAACTGGCTCTGCAGGTCGCGGTTAGACGGGATGGCGGTGATCTGCGGTTTGTCTATCTTCTTCTGCGTGTTGTCCACACCCTCCTTCTTGTACACTGCCACGTAGTTGTCGGCGAAGTGTTTCCTGGCAAATGCCATGATGTCCTGCTTGGTCATCCGGGAGATGCGGTCGAGATATGTCACGTGGTCGTTCCAGTCTTTTCCGTTCACGAAAGCCTGCACGAACTCGTTTGCTCTCCACTGGTTGCTCTCGAGCTGGTTGTTGTAGTTGAGCTTCATGTTGTTTACCACCGATGGCAGCAGGTCGTCGCTGAAGTCGCCTGTCTTGAGCTTAGCGAGCTCACCGAGGAGCAGGTCGCGCACGCTGTCGAGAGTCTGTCCCGGCATCGGCTGGCCGAAGAGGATGAACTCAGAGTATTCGTTCATTCCGTTGCAGAATGCTGCGGAATACTGGCATTTCATCTTCTGGTTCACGTTGAGGTCGAGGATTCCCGCCATGCCGTTTGAGAGCATTTCAGAAATCACGTCGAGGGTGTCAGACTGCAGCGATGCAGCCTTGTCGAACTTCCATCCCAGCATCATGCACGATGCCTCCTGTCCCACGATTGTGGTGTCGCGTGGCGATGTGATGGGAGCCACGGGGGCGTAGGTGGGGAACGAGAGGTTGTCGCTCTTCTTCCATGATCCGAAATACTTGTCTATCTGTGCTATCACCACATCGGGGTCGAAGTCGCCAGCCAGACAGATTGCCACGTTGTTTGGCACGTAGTAGCTGCGGAAGTAGTTCTTGATGTTTGTTATCGAAGGGTTCTGCAGATGCTGCTGGGTGCCGATAGTGGTCTGGGTGCCGTATGGGTGTGTGGGATAGAGCAGCTTGTGGAGCGAGTTCCAGAGCTTGTTGTTGTCCTTTGCCAGTCCTATGTTATACTCCTCATACACAGCCTCGAGCTCTGTGTGGAAACCGCGTATCACCATGTTCTGGAAGCGGTCGCTCTCCACCTTGAGCCAGTTTTCCACCTCGTTTGAGGGGATGTTCTCCACATAGCATGTCACGTCGTTGCTGGTGTAGGCGTTGGTGCCTTCGGCTCCGATTGACGACATGAGCTTGTCGTATTCGTTAGGGATGAAATACTTTGCGGCAATCTGCGAAACGCTGTCGATTTCGTGGTATGCCTGCCGGCGCTGTGCCGGGTCGGTGAGCTTGCGGTAGTGCTCGTAGCGGCGCTCGATGTCGTCGAGGTATGGCTTCTCCTTGGCGGCGTCTACGGTACCGAACTTTGATGTTCCCTTAAACATGAGGTGCTCCAGATAGTGTGCGAGTCCGGTGGTTTCGGCAGGGTCGTTCCTGCTGCCGGTGCGCACTGCGATGTAGGTCTGGATGCGCGGTGTTTCGCTGTTCACCGAGAGATACACCTTCAGTCCGTTGTCGAGGGTGTAGATGCGGGCGTGCATAGGGTCGCCGGGCACCGCCACATACTTGTAATCTTTTGCCTGTGTGCCGATGGAAAACACGGCGAGACAGGCTACAAACATTGACTTTAATTTCATAATATTTATTTTAGGATAATAATTTGTTCTTTCTGTTTTTTTTGTTGTTACTTTGCAACTGAACTTCAGCCCCCTCTCGTTCTCCCCCGT
>NZ_FR892526.1:0-1273 GCF_000436015.1 Prevotella sp. CAG:592
AATGGTGTAATGACAATAAATCTCTCTATAAATGAACAACCCGATAAAATTGTTGATTAGTGGTGCAGACATGGGAGGCTTGATAGCCTCCTGTGCCTTGCACCACGATTTCCCTGAAAGCTCTCGGCAGGAAGATAGATTTCATATCTATCGCATAGAAAAGGATACGCTGACGATGGAAGATGTGGCTGCATGCCCCTTGGCTGGCGTCCGGTATGCGGTGAATGCCACCTTACACGACAACGAAGCCTCTTTCGCTTTCGATGAGAAATGTAAGGAGCAGGGCATCACCGTTATCCATGCCGTCAATCTTGGCAAGGCAGCCTTTCTCGCTGTAGAGAAACCGAAAGGCTATCCATTCAGCGAAGTCGTGAAAAAAGGAACGGATGATTTCCGTTGCTCATTGGGCAAGTATATCTCGCAGTACGGCATGTTCTGGCAGATGCCTGTGCCTTGGGTGGATGAAGCCATCATGCATTATTCCAAGGAGTCTTTCACGCAACAGGGCATCGGGGCATACATAGCCGCCGGCTATTGTGCCAACATCCTCGTAAATCTTGCGGAAGGCAAGGAGGTGAAATACTTCCCCAAGTTCTATCTCTCGCCATTGTTGGAAGAGATATGATACTTGTGTTATGGGGTTTATTGGTTTTTGCTTGGTGGTTTCAGAAATAAAACGTATTTTTGCTGATGAAAAATCAACCTTTTTCGTTAAACCAAATGGGCAGAACCGAGTTTGCTCTAGTTATGCCATGTAATGGAATGTATATTTTAAATAAGGAGTAATTATGAATACTTCAGTAATAAATGAACCGCAGCTTTTGGTAACTGTATCTGATCCTGCTATGTTGACAAAGCTGAAAAACGCCATCAAAATGTTGAATGGTGTTAGTTCTATTTCTATTCTGAGACCTAAGAAGACAGATTTGGAACTTGCCGAAGAGGACAAGGCGCAAGGTAGAGTAACCCAATGGAATTCTGTTGACGAAATGTTTGACACTGTTTTAGGGGAATGATGTATAAGTTTGGTACAACCAAAAGATTTGACAAGGCTTTAAAGCTTTGCAAAAAGCGTGGCTATCCAATAGAAGAACTAAGAAAGGCCATAGCCATATTGGTAGAAAATGGTAGCTAAATTATATCATCTGATAGTTTGTGGCATGAAACAGCGCTTCGGCTATGTTCTTCACGCCCATCTTGGCGAAAAGATTACGCTTGCAAGCCTTTATCGTATCCACCGACTTACATAGTCGGTCGGCAATATCATTCATCG
>NZ_FR892527.1:0-3247 GCF_000436015.1 Prevotella sp. CAG:592
TAGGCGCGTAGTTGCGGATTTGAGGTTATATAGAAAACCAGGACAAGCAGCTGACGATAAACAGATGGGCAAACATCATCATGGGTGTATTGCTCTTCATCTGTATCACACTGATTGTCTTCGTCATTCGCGACAACAGGATAATAAAGAACAAGAACAGGGTGTCGTCATCGCTCATCGGGGAACTGTCTAAATACAAAACGGAACTTTTCGACAGGATGTCGGAACATCCAGACAAGGTGAATAATGCAGCATCAGCCAATGACAAGGCATCTGCAACAGATGACAAAGGAAAGGCTGTGAACTCCGGTGAGACAGTAAAGACGGAAAAGAAGACTGACAGCAAGGCTCACAACGAGGAGTATGAGCAATTCCTGAAGATTGAGAAGATTATATTCGAAAAGAACCTGTTCATCCGCACCAAACTATCGAGAACCGAAGTGGCAGCCGAAGCCGGAATGTCGACAAGCCATTTCAATGCCGTATTCGACAAATACTCACAGCTGACGTTCACTAACTATATCAACAACCTGCGTATGGAGCGTGCGGCAAAGCTGCTGAAGGAAAAGCCGAACTATTCTATCGAAGCCATCGCCCAGGAATGCGGTGTGCCGGTGAGACAGACGTTCTACAGACTGTTCTCAAAGAAATACGGTATGACTCCGGCGGATTATAGAGACAATATCTAATCCTAAAACGGGATTAAGCCGTCTCCCTCCAATGGTAATCAGGACGCTTAACCAAAATCAAGCATCAGGAAGCTTGATATGTTAATTTGAACCGACAGAACCCGTTTTATTATTTCATTAGCGGGTAAAATCAGATTTTCATCAGTGGAGCAGGAAATGGTTGGAGGGGCTTACAGTTTCTCCAGCGCTGCCACCACGATTTTTTCTCTCCCCATCTCGAGCAGTCCCTGTCTCTCCAGCTCATGCAGGGCTTTAGAAACATTGAGACGGCTCTCGCCGATCTCCCTTGCCAGTCTCACCATACCAACGACAAGCGTTTTCTTGCCGGCAGGATGGAGACAACGGGAAGAGAGGAAAAAAGCAATCTTCTTTCTGATGCCCTCAGGTCTTCGGCGCCAGGGCAGATGCTGCATCCTTTGAGTCAAAGTGCAAAGGATATTCATCAGATTGAGGCGGAACACCTCAGAGGCAGTAACGATTTTCATTATCTCCGCCTTGTCTATCGTCAGGAGGTTACACTCCGTGGCGGCAATGAATTTGCGTGAGTACCGCTGTGTCAATCCGAACAAACGCTCGGGCTGCAACACGCAAGGCGTGGCAACACACTCCACTATGCGATACCCACCATCGTCGGCAACCGTCTCCACATCCAGTTCGCCCTGCAAGACAAACGACAGTCCGTTGCACACCTCTCCTTCGGCAACAACCGTTCCGCCCCGCTCCACCTTGGAGAAGCCAAGTTTGACATGAGCTATGACATTGTCAAACTCGCTCAGGCTCATTCCCTGGAACAGAGGAAGGCGAGCCAGCAGACTATATGGATTGAAGTGATTACCCACAATATATTATTTATCCACGATATATCCCTTCATCGAAGGAGAGAACCACACAGCATTCTTTCCTTCAGAATCAGAATAGATGAAATAAGCCATCAGCTCCGTATGCTTCTCCAACACCTTCTTCGCCTTGTCGAGACCGAGCACCATGAATGATGTGGCATAGGCGTCGGCAGTGGCGCAGTTGTCGGCAATCACCGTGGCAGACAGGATATTGTGCTGCACGGGGCGACCGGTCTTGGGGTCGATGGTATGGGCATATTTCTTGCCGTTCTTATAATAGAAATTGCGATAGTTTCCACTTGTCGCCATCGCCTTGTCGGTGACATTGAGCACGGTCTGCAGTTCCTGGTTCACGTTCAGCGAATCGTCGGTAGGCTTCGTAACACCGATCTTCCACGGCATACGCTCGTCGTTGACGCCACTCACCACAATCTCTCCTCCTATCTCCACCATATAGTTCTTTATTCCCTTTGAGGCGAGCAGGCGCGCCACCATATCGCAGCCATAGCCCTTGGCGATGGCACTGCAGTCGAGCATCGTGGCTGAATTCTTCTTCACCACTCTCCCACTCTTCATGCTTACCTTATGGAAGCCTACTATCTTCCTCAGCTGGTTTATCTTCCTGTTGTCAGGCATCTTGCCGTGTTTGAATCCGAATCCCCATGCGTTCACCAATGGCGCCACGGTGATGTCGAAAGCTCCGTCGGTCTCTCCAGACACCTGTTCTGCCAACTTGAACACCTCGGTGAACATACTGTCAGCCACGACATCCTCATTGCGGTTTATTCTGGAAATAATGGACTTTGGATTGAAAGTGGAAAGCGAATTGTCCACATTCTTCAGCTCAGCCTCGATTTCCGGCTGCAAGTCTTTGTCGCTCTGATATGTAATATTGTAAACGGTGCCGAACACGAAGCCCGTATTCTTCTGAAACGGAGCATTGCGCTGCTTGGCTACAATCAGCACCGCTGCTATAACGACAAACGAGAGGATACCCAACTTGAGGTATCTCATTTTCTTTTTATTATCCATATTTCTTTGATTTGTTTGCATTTATGTCTCTTTGAATTATACCTTATATACCTTTATTATATATCGACGTATACCTTCATTTCTTACATCAACATCAGAGATTGCCTTCCTCTGGATGCACCATGCTATATATCCAGCGAGATGTTGAAGAGAGCACCGAAAGCCGTAGTGCCAGTCTTTCCGAATCCCGGCACATACCATGACTTGCCGAGCTGCCCCTCGTCGGCTGTCAGCTTCTGCTTGTAGCGCAGGCTCCAGCCGAGATGCAGCGGACCGACGAGCTTCACGTCTACTCCCAGGGCAGCCTCAAGCCAATGATAGTTGCATTTTGCGCCCTTCACCTCGTATGGCGTGACGCCTCCCCACACGGGGTCTGCAACTCCCGGCGAAGCGAGGTCATACTTGTATGAAGTGAATGCATACCGCGCTCCCACATAAAGCCGGTAGATGTCGTGTTTGTTTTTCAACACGTTGAAATCCATTCCGGCACGGAAGAACGGTGCACTCGTCTTATAAGACATCTGTGTATTCTCCTCCGTGTGGTCTGCCTTGCCGTAACCCACCTCTACCACAGGGAAATACCTGTCACGCAGGTTGAGATGGAGGGCAGCCTCATACTGTCCGTAGTCGCTCACCGCCATCATGACGGGACCTACGGCATCCACCGACACTGAGAAGCCACGGAAG
>NZ_FR892527.1:3275-5740 GCF_000436015.1 Prevotella sp. CAG:592
GCCACGGTGTCGCGTTCTGCCACATTCTTCTTGGCAGCGGCATTCCGCTTCTGTGCATTGGCAGGGATTGCCATCACAAGGAGAAGCATCACCACGCTAATGGCGAGGCGAGAAATAAATGTGGAAGTGGGTCTTCGATGTGTCATAGTCAACGTTATGATAGTTAATAGCCACGGAGTCGATGGCGTGATGTGTTGTTGTCACTCCTTTTATCTTGTGGAAATATGATGCCGCACAATCCGTGGACTCAAAGTGCATCATATCTTCCTTGTCCACCACAATGGTGTCGAGGGATGCCGTCACACCATCCGTCAGCTCCACGAAGAAGGAGTCTCTGGGCTGCGCATTGCTTATGGGCAACGAGAATTTCGTGATGTCCTGGTCCTTGTTTATCAGCACGGAGTCAGAACCGTCGGTGCGGTTTGTCGACACCGTCATGGCGAGCCTCATCGTGTCCGTTCTCCCGTCAGCATCGAGCAGGGCATAATTGGTGAGCACCTTGTTGTTGAGCGGACAGTCCACCGAAGAGCAGGATGCTGCGACGGCGGCAACGGCGATGATTGCCGGCAACGACAGGCGGAAGGGTGAAAAATTCATATTTCGTTATTCTTGATTCAAAGATGTATTCTTGATTCAGATTTCCTTCTCCACCTGATAGTCGTTTCTCGTAGAGGAGTTGCGGCTTATCAGGTCGCCGAGGAATCCGGCGAGGAATAGCTGCGTTCCGATCATCATCATCGTGAGAGCGATGTAGAAGAAGGGCGACGAGGTGACGAGTCTCTGCGGAATGCCGTTGGCGAGACACCAGAGCTTGTCTATGCCAAGTCCGAGAGCCGAGAGAAAACCAATCATGAACACCAGCGTGCCGAGGAATCCGAACACATGCATCGGCTTTCTGCCGAAGCTGCTCAGGAACCACAGCGTTATAAGGTCGAGGTATCCGTTGAAGAAGCGGTTCCAGCCCATGAATTTCGATTTACCGAACTTGCGTGCCTGGTGGTGTACCGGCTTCTCGCCTATCTTGTCGAAGCCGGCATTCTTTGCCAGATATGGTATATACCTGTGCATCTCGCCATACACCTCGATGTTTTTCACCACATCCTTGCGGTAGGCTTTCAATCCGCAGTTGAAGTCATGCAGATTATGTATTCCGCTGACCTTCCTTGCCGTGGCGTTGAAGAGCTTTGTCGGAATGGTCTTGGAGAGGGGGTCGCCCTGCTTGCGGTTCATCTTGTAGCCCGAAACAAGGTCGTAGCCGTCTTCCTTTATCATGCGGTAGAGCTCCGGAATCTCGTCGGGAGAATCCTGCAGGTCGGCATCCATGGTGATCACCACATCGCCTTCTGCCTTGTGGAATCCGCAATACAGAGCGGGACTCTTACCGTAGTTGCGACGGAATTTTATTCCCTTCACATTCTGCGGATTCTCAGCGCGAAGCTGCTCTATCACATCCCACGACTTGTCGGTGGATCCGTCGTTCACGAATATCACCTCGTATGTAAAGCCTTTGCTCTTCATCACTCGCGCTATCCACGCATAGAGTTCCGGCAATGATTCGTCCTCATTATATAGAGGTATAACTACTGATATATCCATAGTCTGAAAATGTATTATCTATTGTTTGCGCATCAGCGCACCCACGGGCACACTGATGATAATGCCTAATATCACGTTGAGCGTCAGAAACTGGAACGCTATCTCTATCGGCCTTATCGTTCCCATGGTGGCCTGCAGGATTGCTATCATCTGCTTGGGATCCATGCCATACACCTCCGTAACGACTTTAGCTGTCTCTGGCATTGAAAGCATGGCGATGGTCTGGTTCACCATGTAGCCTTGGTCGATAAACTGGAAATATACGTACTGTCCCACTGCCATGAGGATAGTGGCATAGAAGTATGTCATTATGGAATAGAGAGTGGCTTTGCCAAAGGAGATCCTGCCTCCGAGAATGCGGTCGCGGAACTTGCGGAGCCTCATGGCTGCCAAAATGATGGAGTATATGCCGATTGCCATTCCTGCGAGTCCGAGCATGGGCATCTGCAGATTGCCAATGAAGCAGAAGAAACTGACAACCCACATCACACCGATTATCGCTCCGTCGATTCGGGCAAAGGCGGTAAACTGCCGGTATTCGTCGTTAGAAGACTTGTCGATATCCATATTCTTTGTTCTTTCTTTCTTCTTTCTTTATTCTTTCGTTGTTATTTCGATGCAAAAGTACTTATTTTATATGGTATAACGAGTATAGGCAGACTTTTTTTTGAAATTTCGAAGGAAAAAGTTTGTGGAAAAGATAAAAAGCATTACCTTTGCACCCGCAAAAGTGAACAAGACGGGTAAGTCTTGTACGGTCAGCTCCCTTCGAATCCTCCAGGACGGGAACGTAGCAAAGGTAGTTGGTTGTAGCGACGCGATACAAGTAGCTTGCCCACCCGCCTCTTTAGCTCAGTTGGCCAGAGCAC
>NZ_FR892528.1:0-8614 GCF_000436015.1 Prevotella sp. CAG:592
ACGGGGGAGAACGAGAGGGGGCTGATGATGATCACCGGAGAGACCTACTCCTATTCACGACATCAGCCTCCACTTAATCATATCTGCCCCCACCTAACCTCTCCCGTATGATGGGCTGTCATAATCAGAGGCACAAACAACGAAAAGCGGTTGAACAACGATATGGAAGTCGTCATTCAACCGCTTCATTTAACCCTAAACGGTCATTATGCCGTTCGGCGTTTTATCCCAATTCTGTCATTATGCCGTTTGGCGTTTATCCCAATTCGAGCATTATGCCGTTTGGGGTTTAATCCTCATCGCCCCAAAGGTTGAAGCCATTGTTGTCCTTGGCAGTCTCTGGCTGAGAAGTACCGTTCCAAATGCTGATGCCTTTGTCGCTGAAGCCGTAGTTATTCTTCAGTGTCACTCCATTCTTCTCGGCAGTCAAGTTATTATAGGTCTTCACGCCGATGCTCGTGTTGTTCATCACGTTCTCGGTGTGCACCTTAATCAGCGTTGTCTCTGGTGATATATATTCTTTTCTCATTTTGTCTGTCCTCCCTAAGTTTTACTTTACGATAAATTTCTTTCCGTTCACGATGTATATTCCCTTTGGCAGACTGCGAGTGTCGGTGGCGTTCATCTTCTGTCCGCTCAGACTGTAGATGCCATTTGAGGCAACCTCAGCATCGTCGTTTCCGCTGATGGCGTTCCAGATGGCAGTAGTCTCGCCCTGCTCCTCAATGCCGTTGATGTGCATAGTGAGCTGCTTTGCTTCTGACGGGTTGGTAGAAGTGGAGATAATCCATGAGCGGAAAGCTCCTGCATGAGGTTTCACTGTGTTTGTCTCCACCTTGGTTGGGTCATACTGATAGAAGCTGTTTGTCTTGGCGTCGATGAAGTAAGAGTATTCAGGGAAGTCCACGTTGTTCCAAGAACCGGTGCATTTGAAGCCTGTGTTCACGATGTCAACTACCTCTTTGCTTGTCAGCGTAACGTTGTTGAATACCGGATTAGTCACTTTCTGTGATGGCTTCACGAGCACTGGAGTACCGCCGACTATCATCTGATAGAAATGTTCGAAGAGGTTGAGGTCTGTACCGTCAACGTCGTTGTAGTGCAACACTTTCACGTCATTACCGAACACGCTCTTCATCTGCTTCTGGCTCACGCTGAATGGCAATACCACGGAATACCATCTGCCGCTGCGGAATGTGCGGTTTTTGAGAGTTACGTTATACTGATTGCCAACTGTCAGACTTTCTATCGTTGTTGCATTGTCTTTATCTCCGTAGAGAGTCACCTTTTGCAAATTTTCAGTTTTGTAATCCGCATCTTTATCGAAGCAGAAACCAGAGAGGGCGAGCTTCGTTCTTGATGCGAAGAGATAGTAAGTTTTGCCAGCCTCTACAGGGAACTCGTATGTCACGTATCCCTCGCTGATCAGCATATATCCGGTATGGTCGTAGTTGGTGTCGCCGGTCTCGCTCATGCCGTCGCCCTTGAGAATATCGGCGTTGCAAGCCTCGTGGAGCACGATGATAGGCTGGATGCTCGTGCCGAGAGTCAGTGCCTTGCGCTTGTCAGCGTCGGCAACGGCAGAGTTGAAGTTTGTGAAGTCTTGGTTATTGCCGTCGATGATATTCTGGTAGTATGCCTGCAGCTTGTCCATGTATTCCTTCGTATAGAAGTTGTCATTGGAAGCATTGTCTGTATTTTGAATCTCTGTCCAGGCAGCCTTGTTCACCTTTGATGATGTGTAGGCATAATTGGCAGGTATGCTCTTGCCTGTCTCGTCGAGGAAGTATACCGGGCGCTTTCTAACCTTCTCAGGGTATAGCTTTCCGCCGACGTTATGGATAGCTCCCTGCTGCTCCACGAATACTGTGAGTTTTCCGTTGGCATCAGGCTCAAACTTGAAGAAGCTGCCCACTGCCGGCAGTGCGAAAGTCCTCTCGTGGAGTTCCTGGCTTAAAGCATTGCAGTGGAGATATTCATGGCTTTTGTTCTCGCCACCGATCTTTCCGTCGCCGAGTTCCGACTCCACGTCAGCAGTTCCATACAATGCCTTGACTGATACTGTGTGGATAGAACCGAGGGTGTTGTCGTTCTTAGAGAGAGCCGTGAAGTTGCTGCTTCCCTTTATGCCTCCGTATGTCATTGTTATGCCGCTAATATCCTTAACGGTAGTGCCAACTTCCTGTGATTCCGATGTATTCAGATATGTTGTGTTAGCGTCGAGCAGGAAGTATGTGCGTGATACGATGTCAGATTTTATTACTTCGTTATTGCTATTAGTATACTCTGCGTAAGCCCTTACTGTAGAAGTTTTTGTCAGATTCAATTTTACAGGCAATGATTCAGCTACAGTCCAAGTACTTGTGGTAACGGTGCCGTCATTGTTTCTTACCTCTGTTGCGTATTTTACCTTGAGCTTGCCGGAGGGAGCCTGTGCCCATTGCTGGTCTGAAATAGTTACATCGAGATTTGTTGCTACCGTTGCCTGGTCACCAGGAGTGATATCGGGAGTAGCGAGGCCGCAAGAACCATCGTTCTTGAACGACTCTGATGCCTGCTTATCACATTCTCTGTATTTGGTATCGTCGCCTATTTTCACACGCTTCGTGAAGGCATTCACTGTCACATCGGCATTATTACTCCATGCCATCTTCACTGTCTGAGAAGTCCCTTCCAGCTTCACTCTTTTTGTATTTCCAGCCGAGTTAGGGTTAGAACCATCTGTGGTGTACCAAGTTTCGAGCGTCGTTCCTTCTTGCCCCTTTGCTTTCTGAGTGATGGTGAACGACAACTGTGAAGTCGTCGTTTCGTAGGTGTTCAGAGTGATTGTAGGGGCGGTTACAGAAAGAAGTCTCAATTCACCGGGAATATCCTGATAGTAGATAGTGGCACCGAAAACGAAGAGGTCTCCAGTAGCGCTAGAGAATGTCACGGTATTATTGTTATTGTCTTTGTTCCAATCTACAGTTATTTGGCGAGGTGTTTTCCCGTCTTCAACGGAAATAATTCCACTTTTTTCAACTGTAACTGGGGTAATTTTTTCTGGCTTGTCTGTTTTATTTCTGCTTATCTTAAGCTCAATCTTGCTGATTGTAGCAACGTAGGCGGTGATGGTAAGATTTCCAGTTCCCTTTGAAGAGAACTTGACGTTGTTGTCATTAAAAGTAAGTCCTTTGCTCGAGAAAGTTGCCGTTATAGCTTCATCTTTTGATTGATGCTCTAAGTCTTTTTTGCTTAAAGGTGAAAGTCTTGTCCGTCGTTGTCCCTTGCGCCCACGCTACTGTCATGGAGCAAAGAAAGAGAATTACGAATGTGGCTAGTCGCTGTAGCGACCTCCTGCATTTGTGCTGCTTGCTGCCGGTAGAACTCGACAGGCAAGTCGTTCCTGTTTGTAGATTCTTCATTTTTTTGTTGTTATATTAATTTATTGTTCTTCTGTTGTACCTGGTTCTCGCTTCTGATATACGTGTTGGGGGCGCCGGTGTGGGCATCGTTTCTCCGCCTTGCGCCTTCTTGTGTCATTGTGGCAATTCCTTTTTGGGGAACTGCCGTCATGACGCTGTGCTTGTATGTCGAATTTTTTATGTTGTAGAGTCAGATAGATTCCCTTACCTTAGTCGACAGGTTTTTGCCTGTTTCCTTTTGGCTTACGAGTAGATTCTCTATACGTCTGTTTTGACTTACGAATGGAGTCGCTTTTTCGTCTGTTTTTGTAATTCGGTTTGGGATAATCTGTTGCAAAGTTACATAGATGAATGATACGTTATATTATCGGATGCGTTTTTTTTAACGAAAACGTTTGCGCAGACGTTGTGCTTATCACGGATAATATCGTTTTGGTGTGGTGTGTGGACATCGTCTTTATTATAATATGGATACATTATTATCACTGATTATTTATTTATTCTGTGGCGCTTTTCCTTTTTATATGATTTCAGACAAAACAAGATATGATTTTAGACAAAAACCAGGATAAACACCCGTCACGATGTCAAGCCCTAAGGGCTTTGGAACGCAGGCTGCATTATCCCTTTATGAGAGCAAGCTCTCAACAGGGATGCCGCAGCCTATATTCCGGTGCAGCTTCGCAGCACCTTGACATCGTGACGAGCGATAAACCAGGATAAACCTATAGTCAGTCACTGTGTTGAATATCAGCCCCCACCTAGCCTCCCCCGAAGGGGAGGGACTGATACACCAGGACATCGATAGTCCTTCGACATACAGAGTAACCAGCATCTCCCCTACGGGGGAGAACGAGAGGGGGCTGATGTTCATTGGCTGAATTGATTGGCTGAAGTCTTGACAAAGCAGAGTAACTTGTTCCTTCCCTTGGGGAAGGTTAGGATGGGTTATCTTTGGGTTTAATCGCTGTGTTCCACCCTGTCAGAAACGAAAAAAATCCCGCCAGGCAAAGCCCGACAGGATTCTTATTCTTGTGAGATGTCCAGTTTGTCAGTGCTTCGTGAGAAGCCGACAAGCGGGAACATCATGCGATGTATCGTCTGTTCAGCGATTAGAGCTGAGGACCAGCTGCAACGAGAGCCTTACCAGCCTCGTTAGTCTCATACTTCTTGAAGTTCTTGATGAAGCGGGCAGCGAGATCCTTAGCCTTCTCCTCCCACTGAGCTGCGTCAGCATAAGTGTCGCGTGGGTCGAGGATGTTGGTGTCTACGCCGTTGAGCTCTGTAGGAACAACGAAGTTGAAGAATGGGATAGTCTTTGTTGGAGCAGCGTCGATAGAGTGGTCGAGGATAGCGTCGATGATACCACGAGTGTCGCGGATAGAGATACGCTTGCCGGTACCGTTCCAACCAGTGTTCACCAAGTAAGCCTTAGCACCGCTCTTCTGCATCTTCTTAACCAGCTCCTCAGCATACTTTGTTGGGTGGAGCTCCAGGAATGCCTGGCCGAAGCAAGCAGAGAATGTAGGAGTAGGCTCTGTGATGCCACGCTCTGTACCAGCGAGCTTTGCTGTGAATCCAGAGAGGAAGTAGTACTTTGTCTGCTCAGCGCTCAGGATAGATACTGGAGGAAGAACTCCGAATGCGTCTGCAGACAGGAAGATAACCTGCTTTGCAGCCGGGCCCTGAGAGTAAGGACGCTGGATGTTCTTGATGTGGTAGATAGGATAAGAAACACGAGTGTTCTCTGTTACGCTCTTGTCAGCGAAGTCGATCTTGCCGTCCTTGTCCACAGTAACGTTCTCAAGGAGAGCGTCGCGTGTGATGGCACCGTAGATGTCTGGCTCAGACTCCTTGTCGAGGTTGATAACCTTGGCGTAGCAGCCACCCTCGAAGTTGAACACACCCTCGTCGTCCCATCCGTGCTCGTCGTCGCCGATGAGCTTACGCTTAGGATCGGTAGAGAGAGTAGTCTTACCAGTACCAGAAAGACCGAAGAAGATAGCTGTGTTCTCACCGTTCTTGTCGGTGTTTGCAGAGCAGTGCATAGAAGCGATGCCCTTCAATGGGAGGAAGTAGTTCATCATAGAGAACATACCCTTCTTCATCTCACCGCCATACCATGTGTTGATGATAACCTGCTCCTTAGAAGTTACGTTGAACACTACAGCAGTCTCTGAGTTCAGACCCAGCTCCTTGTAGTTCTCAACCTTAGCCTTAGAAGCATTGTATACGATGAAGTCCGGCTCCTGGTCGAACTCAGCCTCGTTCTGAGGACGGATGAACATATTTGTAACGAAGTGAGCCTGCCAAGCCACCTCAACGATGAAGCGAACCTTCATGCGGGTGTCCTTGTGAGTTCCGCAGAAACCGTCAACAACGAACAGCTTCTTGTTGCTCAGCTCCTTCTTTGCAATTTCCTTTACTGCAGTCCAAGCCTCCTTGGAAGCACGGTGGTTGTCGTTCTTGTATTCCTCAGAAGTCCACCATACTGTGTCGTGAGAATTCTCGTCGTCAACGATGAACTTGTCCTTAGGCGAACGGCCGGTGTAGATACCAGTCATCACGTTTACGGCGCCGAGCTCAGTCTCCTGACCTACCTCGAAACCCTCGAGACCTTCCTTGGTCTCCTCGTTGAACAACACCTCATAAGAAGGATTGTACAGAACCTCAGTAGTACCTGTGATTCCATACTTCTCTAAAACTGACTTATCAAACTTTGCCATTTTATAATAATGTATTTAGTGTGAATATTTCTTTTTATCTTGAATAACTATTGAATCTGTCTTTGCAGAATACCTATCGATTTCTGTATACCTACTGTTTAAAATCGGGGCAAAGGTAGTAAAATTCTATTTTTCAACAAAGCGATGGTTGCCAAAATAACACTCGTCTAAACAATTTTAGGTTAAAGAAGTTTAAATGCTTGTTACCTAATAATCTTTTGCAAATCATGTATGGCAAATTCTCTTACAATTGATTAATTTTGCAAGGATGACAAATTGGGTTTTAATATTTTATAATAACATAAAAATAATATTTCTTTTATTTTTATTGTTTCCAGTATGTTCTTGCACTATTGACTATAAACCTAAAGGGCATTGGGTCGAAAATAGCACGAACGATACTTTAATTATGGAAATGAATGTATGTGATACAATAAGTAACGGCTTGGAATGGATCTACAATTCGTCAGATTCTACTTTGTCTAGTATTGATGATACAATCTCAGGAAATATTCTTGGGAAAAAGACTGTATTCTACAAATACTATTACGTGAAGCCTGCCTCAAAATCAGGAGCTTTGTTTCAAGACTTTGATACGTGCTATTTGTATGTGATAAAAAGTAAAACATTAAATAAATATCCAATTGAAGAAATTCTTAGAAATAAAATGTATGATAAACGAATTTTGACAAAGAAAGACTTTCATGATCATGAATATAAATATCGATAAAACAAGAATATTCTTAAAAACAAAAGAAGAAAGATATTGCTTCCAAATTACACGTTGCAATAATGAATTATAAGAAGGGGGATATTTCGTCAAAAATAACATAGAACAGATTTAGCAAACAAAATAATTGGGAAAAAATATGAAAGTAATAAACTTCAGTGATCAGAATTCCATCATCAACCAGTATCTGGCAGAGATGCGCGACAAGGACTATCAGCAGAACCGACTGCTCTTCCGCAACAACATACAGAGAGTGGGCGAGATGATGGCATACGAGATAAGCAAAACGCTTGACTATCAGCAGAAAACCGTGCATACGCCGCTTGCCGACGCAGAGGTCAGCGTGCCGGTGGACGATGTGGTGGTGGCAACGATCTTCCGTGCCGGACTGCCCTTCCATACCGGATTCCTCAATGTCTTCGACCATGCCGGAAACGCCTTCGTCAGCGCATACCGCAAATACACCGACGAGGAGCATACCCAGGTGGGCATACACATAGAATATCTTGCCACTCCCGACCTGACCGGCAAGACGCTCATCATCGCCGACCCGATGCTCGCCACCGGAGGTTCGATGGAGCTGGGCTGGGAGGCTCTCGTGTCGAAAGGCAGACCCAAGCATGTGCATGTGGCGTGCGTCATAGCCACGCCGGAGGGTGTGGACTATATCAAGACCCATCTGCCGGAGGAGAACACCACGATATGGTGTGCCGCCATCGACCCAGGTCTCAACGAGCATAAGTATATCGTTCCGGGATTCGGAGATGCCGGCGATTTGTGTTATGGCGACAAGCTGTAGGATACTACAGGATAGATTATAGGTTTTGACCGATTTGGGTTTAAAGAAGACTTCGTATCTTCTGACATAAGTTACCCCTGCCTTTCTTCCTCTGGAAGGGCAGGGCGTTTTATTTCAAAAGCCCGGTCGGTCATCATGACGTTTTGGGCAACCGCTTGGCGTAAAATCTGCCCAACCGGGGCAAGCACCTTGCCCATGATGAGAAAGCAGCGTGCCCCATGTGGGCAAGCACCTTGCCCGTTTTTTTGTTCAAATGACATGGTGGCAAGGGATATTGGAGATGGCGTACAGCTTGCCCCGAAACCTATTGTCATTCCGTGTTTTCATTTTTAGACCGGTGGAACATCGCCTTATGATGATGGACACTGTATTATCACAGATATAACATGTTGGCGGAATTAAATTAGCGCACGCTTATTAATGACCGATTGGGGTTAAAATTGGGCACGGTGCTTGCCCAACTGGGGTACGCTGCTTTCTCATCATGGGCACGGTGCTTGCTCCGGATGGGCAGAATTGCAGTCAGACGTCTGCCCAATAAGTTAATGTTGTAATACTCATATTTCTGATTTCGGGATTCAGTCAACTCATGCAGTTCATGCTATCTGACAATTCCTTCCATCAGCAAAACCATCCAGACAATTGGCTGACAATCGTAAGGTGGTCAATTGCTTGTTTGTCTGGATATTACGGCAAAAAACCAGATGGTCTGACAGTTTTTTCGGCAATTCTTGATTTTACTGAGAATCAAGCGATATTTACAACTTTTACTCATATCTGTCAACATAAATTAATCCCGCCAACGGGTAGATATAATTTATTCCGTGGTGCTTTTCCTCTTTATATGATTGCAGACAAAACAGAATATGATTTAGACAAAGAAACGGGATGTGATTTTAGACAAAAACCAGGATAAACCCATAGGACAACCCATCCTAACCTTCCCAAAGGGAAG
>NZ_FR892529.1:0-1020 GCF_000436015.1 Prevotella sp. CAG:592
ATTTCCTAAGGATTATCGTCATTTTATCTGCACCTTGCCCGTCTTGATGCCGTTGGCAGAAACGGTCTTGATGATATACATGCCCTTGGCAAGTCCGCCGACAGCCTGGCCCGCTGTGGCGTCGGACATTTCTGCCACCTTGTTGCCGGCGAGGTCGTAGACTGAAACACGGGCTTTCTCTGTCATGTCGAGAGTAGAGATGCCAGAAGTCTCGCTTGCAAAATTCTTATAACATTTGTGACAGAAAGGACAAAAGCCGAATCAGTCATAATGGAAATAGTATAAAGAAAAATGTCATATCACAAAAAACGGTCGAAACTGTCAGATTGTCTGGTTTTTCATTGTAACATTCTGACAAACAGACAGTTGACTATCTGACGATTGTCAGCCGATTGTCTGGATGATTTGCAGATAAGAGGAAGTATCTGACAGCAGGTATTCAGATGACAGGAATTGCATGTGTTGGCAGAATCCTGAAAACAGGAATATGGATATTACAACATTAACTTATTGGGCAACCGCCTGGCGTCTTTTCTGCCCATCCGGGGCAAGCAGCGTGCCCATGTGGGGCAAGCACCTTGCCCTTGTTGGGCAAGCGGCGTGCCCATTCTACGTCAAATCGGTCATAAGGTGTAAGTATGCGCTAAATGAATTCCGGCAACGTGTCATTCCTTATTTATAATAAGGATGTTCAGGCTCTGAATGACTACTACGACATGGCGAACGACACATATTTTTCCGGTTAGACAGAGAATTATTACACCTGATGCTTTGGACTTTATAGAAAATACATGTATATTTGCATAACACTTTGCGGCACTCGGCAAATTGAGAGTAAACTCTCTTTTGCACTCGTTGGCAAAGTGTTTGCAGAAAACAAATAAGTATAAAGCCTATGATGGTAAACATTGCTAATCCGATATACGACTCTGTATTCAAATACCTTATGGAGGACGAGCGCATAGCAAAGACTCTTATCTCCGCTCTTTTGAAAAAAGAAGTGGTAGAGGTTGACATGCG
>NZ_FR892530.1:0-15290 GCF_000436015.1 Prevotella sp. CAG:592
TTCAGATGTCTGGCAATCTCCTGTTTGGCTATCGCAGAGGCGGTCTTGCCTCCCGGTCCGCCACCCATTCCGTCGCAGACCACGAAGAGGAAGCCAAGCGGCGTGTCTATGAATCCCAGGTCGTCTTGGTTTTCTTTTCGTCCGCCCTGCATGGAGTTGGCAGCTCCGTGTAGGCTGATTGTCTTGGAGAATATAGGGAACATCGGTTCTTTGTTTTTAGCTTTTTTCTTCGTTACTTTAGTTGTCGGAGCATTGCCCCAAAGTGGTCATCAGACCTTTTTACCTCAACGGTCATCAAACCGTTTAATGGAGAGTTCTTTTTAACCAGCATTAGCCGGATGCCGCCTTTGGGGCGACATACGGCTATAGGCACTGGTTACTGTTCGCTTCTCACTCAGTATCCATTACGGACAATAGAGTCATTTATTGCCGCCGGGATATGTCTGTTATTCAGTTATGATAGGTATGGCTCGGTTTGAAGCGGAATAGTATATGGCGAAGACAGCATTTGCAGGAACGCTGAATGTCACTTTCTTCGTGCCGTTCATGCTTGTTTCTTCTTTCTTGGGCTGGAATGTGGAGCGTGCGAGGTCTTTGTAGGTGAAGCTGTATACATCAACCTTCTTGACGGTTTTCTTTGTCAGCGTCACCACCTGGAACATTTCGGCTTTCACGTCACCGTTGTATTCCACGTCGAATGTCGCCATGCCACTTTTAGACTTCAGTCTGATGACCTTTTCCGGTATCGAGTCGAGAACGAGGGCATCGTCCTTTTCCGTGACATTCACGAATTCAGCCTTTTCCCTGTTTACCATCACTTCGCCCGGCTTCAGGAGAATGTCGAACAGAGGATTGTAAGCCGTGTTCTTCTCCTTGCCGATAGACTCGATGTTGCTGGTCATTATCTTCTCTTCCACACCATTCGAGTTGCGCATCTTGATGTAGTTGGCGCTTGCCGGTCCTCCGTTATACTGCTCCACGATGATTCCGCGTCTCGTGCGGTTGTTGGTCAGTGTCACCACATCGCGCAGCGGACTCTGTTCGGAGATGTCCTGGTTGGGGTTGACGGCAGAAATCTTCAGTGTCTTGATGTCGCCGAAGGGCATTGTCTCCACCGTACCGTCGCTTTTGAACACGCTTACCGTCTCGAATGATTCACCGGCATATTCACCTTCTACCGTTCTGCCCGACTTCAGCATGTAAGTGCGCTTGAGTCCCGAGAGAGCATTCTTTGCGCTGCGCACACCCTCTATGCGGTCTATCTCGTCCCATCTCAGAATATAGCTGTCGGGAGCGAGCTGCAGGAATCTTACCTTCATGCCACGTTCCAGGATGCGCACGTTGTTGAATGTCTTGCCATCCTCAGCCAGACGCTCCTCGAAGTCGAGTTCGTCCGGTTCGCTGGCTATCGAGTCGTTGACATCCACTCCGGCAGAGATGTTGCAGAGAGTGAAAGACTTGTCGTTGCCGTAGCCCATGAGCGCATCATTGTCTTTTGCCCATTTGCGCCATGCCTTGTCGAGCTGGCTTTCCTTTCGTGTCACTTCCTTCACCGTGATGTCAGAAGCGCTGATGCAGATGATTGCCTCGTCGGTGCTCACCTCCATGTATCCGTCCTTTTCCTGATGGGCAATGAAGCCGCTGAGCACCGAACCGTTCTTGAGGTATATCTTCTGTGTGATGGCGGCAGATGCGATTGTGCATATCGCCGTCATCATTATCGACATTATTATCTTCTTCATGTTTGTCATCTTTATAGTTTCCTCCTTGTTTACTCGTATCTTGTCTACTTGTCTACTGCCAGAGCCAGTATTATAACAGCCGAATTACCGTTAGGGGCCTATTTCACCACGTGAGGGTTCTCCACGAGCTCCTTCACGAATTTCGCCTTTATGCCATAGTTGAAGCCCTGGGATACCGATACTCCGGAGTTGAGCACTCCTACGAGCATTCCCTTCTTGTTGAAGATAGGAGATCCGCTGGCACCTCCGAAGGATGCGGCGTCGAATCCGAAGCTGAACTCTGTAGGCATCTGTGTGATGCTTCCGCCACGTGCCAGCACCTGTATGCCTTTTTCAGAGTCGGTCTTCTGAAGACTGATTCCGAATGGGAAACCGATGGTGTAGATGTGTGTGCCTACGGTGAGGTCGTTGTCGTTCACGTCCATAGAGTCCTTCAGGTTGATGAATGTGCTGCCGTGAGGCAGTTCACCCTTGTCAGACTGTATGAGAGCCACGTCCACATTCGTGTCGTCGCCGGCAGAGAGCACTCTGCATCGGATGAGGTTCTCCACTGAGAAATACTTGGCCTGTGGGATGATGCTGATGCCATCGTTCACGCCGGTTACTTTCACCATGGTGGTGTATGCCTGCAGACCGTCGGCAGACTTCATCTGTATGTTGTTCATGAACTCTTTGTTTGTAGCCATTGCCGAGAGCTGTGTCTTTATCTTCATTTCAAGTTCGCTTACCGACGTGTCGAAGAGCCAAGGCTTCACGACATGCAGATTGGTGACGAGCTGTCCGTCCTGCGACACGAAGAATCCCGTGGCGAAACTTGTGCGGTTGAGGATGTACTCCTGTATGGCGGATATGTCCTCAGCACCCACGAAGTAGTAGTTTGCAGTGACGAGCACTACGGCCTTGTTTGCCCACGACTTGTAGTTGATGCTGTTTATCTCTTCCTGTGAGATGGAAGTGGCTCTGCTGATGGGAACCCATTTTGTCGGTATTCCGGCCGACGCAGCAAGGTCGAGGTCGCCGCATGTCACCTCCAGGTGGTTGTTTCCGATTATCATGGCTATGGAAGTGTTGTAGCGTGCATACAGCTCTTCGTCGCTATACTCCTTGCCTCCGCCGAATCCGCCACCGATGAGTTTCATCAGTCCGAATCCTACTCCGACGAGGACTACCAGTCCTGCCACTGCTCCCACGATATATTTCCACGACTCGCTTGGCCATGGCAACTGTGTGGCGAGGTTCACCGGCACTCCGCCGCAGACCACGGCGCTCTTCTTCTTGATGCGGTATGGCGTGTCCTTCGGTATGCGCACACCGTCAACGGTCGTTCCGTTCTTGCTGTGGTCGAAGATATAGAACTTTCCGTCGCGTCCCTGTTTCACTGTGGCGTGATAGCGGCTCACCGTGGCTCCCGTCACCTGTATGTCGTTGTTGAAATGGCTTCCGATGCCGTAGATGCCCTTGTATGCCGAGTTGTCCTCAGGCATCGGTACCTGGTTCCACTGCAGGTCCACGTTGCCGAACGTTATCTTGTCGCCACGTGTCACCTTTGCCGGTGTGCCAGGCTTTATCTGCTGTCCCATCACGAAGGTGCCGTTGTGGCTGCCTCTGTCTTCTATCATCATGTCACCGCTGTCGAGCAGTGTCAGTTCAGCGTGTACCGAGCTTACCATCGGGCTCTGTATGACGATATCACAACTTGCGTCGCGTCCTATTTTCAATATTCTCATAGTGTAGCGTTCTTTTTATTGATTATATAATAATATGTATACTATTGACAGTTGCCTGGCATCAGATTCTCAGTCCGGCAGACTTCTTGGCGTTGTCTTCACTCGGAGTGTCGTTCTTTTTCTGCTGCTTGTCCTTCTTTGCGGCGTCGGCAGCCTTTGAGTCGTTTTTCTTCTGCTGCTTGTCGTCTTTTGCCTGTTGCTTGTTGTCCTTCTTTGTCTGTTTCTTGTCAGCCTTCTGCTCGTCCTTCATGTTGTCGTCCTTGCTTTCGGCTTTCTCTTCCTTCTGCTTGTCCTCGTCTTTCTGGGTCTTCGTGGTGTCAGCCACGGCAGCAGGTTTCTCCTGCGTTCCGGCAGAGTTGCCGCCTCCCATTGCCGCCTTAATGCCGAATCCGGCTATGGCAATGACTGCAAGCGCCACTACTGCTATGATGGCATACTTTATTGCCTCGCCGCTCTTTGGCACGCGGTTCCAGTCGAGGCGTGCCACGTGGGCGAACGATACGCTGTCTTTGCGTGTTACCGGCACCGGCACATTGGGCGCTATCCTGATGCCGTTGACATAGGTGCCGTTATGGCTCTGGTCAACAATCGTCATCTTTCCCATCGACGTGACGTTGAGGATGGCATGTCGGCGGCTTATGACATCGGTGCTGTCGTTGATAACGATGTCGCATCCTGTCTCTCTTCCAATAGAATATACTTTCATAGTCAGAATTATTTGTTTTTAGTTATTTTCTTGATGGAGTCGGTGAGGGTAGCCACTGCGGCCTGGCTTTTCTTCACGGAGTCTTTGTATAATGCAATGCTGTCGGCGGTTGCCTTGGTTGCCGCATTGGCGGTGCGATATTGCATCACGTTTGTCATGATGCTTGCCGTGAGTCCCACGAGCATTACGGCGATGATTATTCTTGCTGCTTTGGTCATCTTTGGAGTTAGTTTAGAGTACTTTCTTGTTTCTACGAGGGCAAGCGTAAGATTGTCGTGTCCGCCTCCGGCGTTGTGTCCCAGATTGTCCACGTGGGTGGCGATGTCGTCGGTCACGGTGGCGAGGCTTACGCTTCTTTTCGACACCAGCTTCAACAGTTCCTTCTCAGGCATCGTGCCGTGTATGCCGTCGGAGCAGAGCATGAAGCGGTCGCCCTTCTCATACGCCACCTCGGCAATTTCAACATCCACCGTTTCGGCGGCGCCGAGAGCCCTCGTTATGATGTTAGACTGTGCAGAGAGGCGTGCCTGCTCCTCTGTTATCACTTTCTGCTTCACCATCTCGAACACCATGGAGTGGTCGAATGTGCGGAACACCTTCCTTCCTCTCCTCAGCTGGTATATGCGGCTGTCGCCCACATGAGCCACGATTGCCGACTGCTTGCCGATTAGGAGCACCGTCGCCGTGGAGCCCATTCCCTTGAGTTGTGGCGTCTGCTTGCCGGCCTCTATAATGGCGTCGTTGGCTCTTCTCACGGCATCGGCAACCACTGTCTTCGGGTCGTCTTTCTCCGAGGCATCCGTTATGGAGTCTACGATTTCCTTCACGGCAATCGTGGATGCAGTCTTTCCGCCCGGTCCGCCTCCCATGCCGTCGCAAACGGTGACGAGGTATCCCAGCCTCGTGTCGTTCCATCCGAACGAGTCCTGGTTTTCGCGTCTTCCTCCGATGCGGCTTTCAGCAAATGCGATGACGTCGGCAGAGCTGTCTGAATATATCTTCTGCAGATCCATTATTGTTGATTTATGATGAACGGTAAAACGATGACCATTGCCATAGCGCAGATGGCGAGGAAGACCATTATCGCGGCAAGAGCCTTGTTCCGCTTTGCCCATTCCATTGTCTTCTCCATCGTTGTAGGCTGGTAGGTGAGAGCCATCGTTATTGCTTGCTTGAATTCTTTCACTGTCTGGAACCTCTTCATCTGGTCCTTCTCTGTTGCTTTCCATATCACCCGCATGAGCTGCGGCGGTATCTTGTCGCTGGGCGGCAGCTTCTCGGATATCTGTGCCGCAAGCGTCTCCGTGTCGTTTCCCTTGTCCATGGGGTTGCTGCCGGTTATCAGCTCGTATAGCGTGATGCCCAGCTCATAGATGTCGCTGCGGCCGTTTATGCTCTCGGCACCCGAACTCTCGTCCCTCTTTATCTGTTCGGGCGATGAATATTGCGGTGTGCCGATAAATCCGTATTGCGAGAACTTGTTGCCGCCATTCACCCTTGATATTCCCAGGTCCATGAGTCGCACGTTGTTGCCGTTTTCCACCATGATGTTCGACGGCTTTATGTCGCGGTGTACCACTCCCTTCTGGTGTATGTATGCCAGGGCGTCCATCACCGGCATTATCAGCCGGCAGATTTTCTCGGCGCGGTTGTGAGTGTTGGGGAATGCCGCTACATATTTGTCAGCGTCGTCTCCCTGCACATATTTGCTTATAATCCAGATGGGTCCGCGGTCGGGGGCATATTCGCAGTATCCGAGCATCTCCACGAGGTTAGGGTGTCTGAAGGCGAGTGAAGCCTCCTGACGTGCCCTTTGCCTTATCATGGGGTTGTTGGCGAAATAGTCTTTCACTCTCTTTATCGCCACCTTCACTCCGTCGTCGCATCTGAAGCCAAGATACACGTCGCCCATAGCGCCGCTGCCCAATGGCATCTCTGCCGGGTTATAGCAGTACCACACCCCTTCGGCAAAGAGGTATATGTATGCACCACGTTTTAATACGGTCTTCTTAGGTTGCATCACATGGAGATTGTTCCGCCGTGGTTAGGATCGATAGATCCGTCCATTCCTACAGTGCCGTTTGTAGGTTTGTATCCGCTGTTGCCGTATGGGTCGTAGGCTTCGGTGCGTGTCTGTCCGTTGCGGAATGGCGGCACGTCACCGAATTCGTCGCTGTCCTCCTCCGTTGCCACGGCGATGAAGTTAGGGTTCACTCTCAGGTTTGCCTTCTCTGCATCGATGAGGATGAGCAGCAGTTCGTAGTTGTTGCCTATTGTTATGATGTCGCCGTTGTGGCAGGCTTCAGCGTCGAATCCGAGCTGTGTTCCGTTGAGTCTTGTTCCGTTGGTGGATTCCGGGTCTTTGATAGAAGCTATCACGCCTTTGCCCTCCTGCTGTCTCACCACGATTACGGCATGGTTGCCCGACACGGTGCCTTCGGCGAGCTGTATGTCGCAGTCTGCGCTTTGTCCGATAGTGTTTCGGCCAATCTGCAGAGGCCAGAACTCTCCTGCAGCTGTTCTGGAAACAGAGTACAGGAATCCTACAACCGGTTTTCCTGGCTGTATGGTGCGCTGTCTTTGTTGTGGCTGTTCTCCGGCGTTGTTGCCTGGCTGCTGTGTTTCGTTGCCCATCATTCCCGGCACCACGGTGCCTCTTGCTGCCTGGCGTCCGCTTCTGGAATAGAAGCTGTTGCCAAGTCCGCTGTTCATGTTGTTTCCACCCTGTCCGTTGTCTGGTTCGAGACCTTGGATTACTGTTCTGTTCTGAGACATAAGCTATTTGTTTTAAATGAACTCTCGTTAGATTAATTTTTCTGTGCAGTACAACTGTCTTGCACATTTCTTTTTCACATCTACAAATGTACGAAAATTAACAATACAAAAAAAATGGTAAATGTTCCGTTTGTATGTATTTTGGATTGAACGTGTCGTATCTTGGATTATTCGTACTTAAAAAGTTCGGTAATCTGCATCAGATTTATTTTTATTGCTCTCCGGAAAACCTATTGCAGGGCTACATAAGGGCAGACATTTTTATGGTTGGTATTTGTTTTCCAAACAGGCTGGTCGGATCCTTGACAAGGATAGCAAAAACTTCAAGAAATGGGAACGGTGCTTGCCCATGTTGGGAACGCTGCTTGCCCCGGTTGGGTAAGCAGCTTGCCCCGGTTGGGCATAATCAGAGCCAAAAACGTACCCACAATGTTTCATGTAATGAACGTTAGCAAAGGAGATGCAAAAAGCACCATAAGAGCAGACTCCTTTTGGTTGTAGTCATGGCTGTATTTATAAAAAACGAAAGAAGCCTCCCGTCTGCGATGAGACGGAAGGCTTCCTGTTAATTTATGATTTTCAGACGAGCAGATTACTGCTCTGTGATCTGAACTGTTGCACGACGGTTGAATGAGATTGGTGAGAGTGTTTCTACACCACCGTGAGCCTGAGTTGAGATGTTGTCAGCAGGTACACCCATCTTGATAAGCTCGCCCTTAACGATTTCAGCACGCTTAACAGAGAGCTTCTGGTTGATCTGAGGAGTACCTGTTGCGCTGTCGGCGAAACCTGTAACCATGATCTTAGAGTTGTTAGTCTTGGCGTACTTAGCAAGAGCCTCAACGTTGACGAGGTCCTTAGGATTGGCAACGTCTGTCTTGCCGATGTTGAAGAATACAGATACCGGAGTAGTGATGAACTGCTTGATAGACTCAGGCATTGCAACCTCCTTTGGTTTCTCGTTCAGCATAGCCTTCAGACGTTCGTTCTCTGACTTAGAGTCAGCGAGCTGAGCGTTGAGAGCGTCGATCTGTGACTGAGAGAGAGCCTTGATAGCGTCAACATCTGGCACCTTAGCCCAACCGGTCTTGCCGATGTTGAGAGTGAGACCGAGCTCAGCATAGAGGTAGTTGTCGTGAGAATCCCATCCGCGAGGACCGTTGTTTGCGTGTCCCTCTGAGTAGAAGTCGTTCTCCAGACGGTTCCAACCCAACTCGAGGTTGATGGCAACGCGCTTGTTGATGTTGAACTCGTTGAGCAAACCGATGCTCATACCCATTGCATACATGTCAGAGCTCATGTTGCGTGCAAAGCCTGCACCAGCGAATGGAATACAGTTGTAGACACGCTTAGGGTTGTAGCCGCAGAACATGTTGCTCAGGTTGAAGAGCACCTGCTCCTGTGCGTTCCAGTATTTGAAGCTGTCGCCATTTGCCTTACCCCAGATGCCAGACACCTTTGTGCGGAGTCCGAGACCAGGAGTGAACCACTTACCGATAGCTACAGAAGCCTGTGGGTTAGAGCGGAAACTCTTGAGAGGGTTGTTTGATGTGTCGAAACCATGCTCGAGTGAAGAATAGAACGCAGTCCACTGCACTCCACCCTGTACGAACCAATTACTCCAGAAAGAGTTAGTTGCTACGCTATACTTTTCTGTTGTAGTTTCTGTTTCCTGTGCCATTGAGGTCAGGGAAACGCCGGCTATAGCCAGCATAATTAAGAACTTTTTCATAACCGTATTAATAAATCTAATTCGTTATTTCTATATTTTTGTGAATAAAACTGCCGTTTCCTCCTTTAAATATTGTGAAATATGGTGCAAAGTTAATCTTTTTTTTCTAATTACATAACTTTTAGTATGAAAAATGCTATATAAATGTATATTTTTGTGTTTTCTGTTCATCATAAAGCGCTATGGCGACGACAGCAAATGTTATGTAGTGGCAACAAAAAATCCCGACAGGCATGTTGCCGATCGGGATTAGTCCTTTTTTGTGCATTCAGCAGCGTGATGATTATCGACGCAGACCGAGAGCCTTGATTATAGTACGATAGCGCTCAATGTCGCGGTCGTAGAGATAATCGAGCAATGCACGACGCTTACCTACCAATTTGGTCAGAGACCTTGCGGTAGTATGATCTTTACGGTTTTTCTTCAGGTGCTCCGTCAAGTGGGAAATACGGTATGAGAACAATGCTATCTGGCTCTCAGCTGAACCAGTATCAGAGTTAGACTTTCCGTACTGTCCAAAGATCTCTTGTTTTTTAGCTTGATCTAAATACATTGTTTTGATTTTGTTAAAATTGTTATTTATATTTGCATAAAGCGGGTGCAAAGGTAAGAATATTATTTTGTTTACAAAGCAAGAGGCCTTGAATATCTTGATATTTTAATATTCTTTTACATTTTGGTCACTGATGCGTACGTATTGCGCCATGGCTTGCGGATTCTGCCGTTTGCCGCCTGTCGTTTTTTTACAGAGAGAATCTGTATCCGGCACTAAACGTAAACACGGAGTTCTTGCCATCTATGTTGTCGTAGACCTTTGTCAGTCCGATATTGTAGCGCGCATCGAGAATCACGTTCATGTATTCGTATGATATGCCCACGGGAATGGCAAAATCCACTTTCTTCAGTTTCACGTCACCCTTTATCTTCTTCACGCTCTCCGTAGAGCCCACGCCTGCCTGGTCGCGCACGAAGCTCGCTTCGGTGTATTCCATCTTTCCGTCCACGTTGAATCCCACCTGCACGCCTACTTTCAGTGCGAGGTTGTCTGCCACGTATGCACTTGCCATCAGCGGCACATTCACATAGTCGTGGTGTTGTTTCCAGTCTCTCACTTCGTTCCATTGCTTGGTCGACATGTCGTGTGCCTCCTTTACATCGTCGAATCTTTCGCCCTGTCTGCTGTAGTACGCACCTATGGATGCCGCCAGCATGTCGCTGAACTGGTATTCGAAGTCCACTCCGGCCATCAGTCCCGGTTTGTAGTTCGAATGCGTGGCATCGCCGTATGCCGATGCGAGATTGGTGTACACCTTGTCGCCCGTCACCTTGGCTATGGCCACACCCAGTCTTGGGATTATGGAGAAAGTGCCTGCCTTTGGCTGGGCCATTGTTGCCACGACGCCGATAACCAATGATATGGCGGTAAGAAATATTCTTCTCATAGTAACTTGTTTTTTTTGTTTTACCTTTTTTATATAAACGCCCCGATACACTGATTATTGCACGAGTCGTGTTAATAATCTGTTGCTAAATGAAAGAAATGGCATGCGCTTATTTGTCATGTAAATTAAAAACACTACCTTTGCACTCATATTATTAAGGTAAATTATGCAAGATATCAGAAACATTGCGATTATTGCCCACGTAGACCATGGTAAGACTACATTGGTGGACAAGATGATGTTGGCCGGAAACCTCTTCCGTGACGGAAAGGACCTGAGCGGCCAAGTGTTGGATAACAATGATTTGGAACGTGAGCGTGGTATCACCATCCTCTCAAAGAACGTTTCAATTAACTGGAAAGGTACAAAAATCAATATCATAGATACTCCGGGACACTCCGACTTCGGTGGTGAGGTGGAGCGTGTGCTCAATATGGCAGACGGATGTCTGCTTCTCGTCGATGCCTTCGAGGGACCGATGCCACAGACACGTTTCGTATTGCAGAAGGCCCTGCAGATAGGACTCAAGCCAATCGTGGTGGTAAACAAGGTGGACAAGCCAAACTGTCGCCCGGAGGAGGTTTACGAGATGGTGTTCGACCTGATGTTCTCTCTCAATGCCACAGAAGACCAGCTCGACTTCCCCGTTGTATACGGAAGTGCAAAGAACGGCTGGATGAGCGCCGACTACAAGGAGCCAACTGACAACATCGAGTATCTGCTCGACAAGATCGTTGAGGTGATACCGGCTCCGAAGATGCTCGACGGAACACCACAGATGCTCATCACCAGTCTCGACTATTCAAGCTATACAGGCCGTATCGCCGTGGGCCGCGTGCATCGCGGTTCGCTGAAAGACGGTATGAACGTGACCATCGCCCACCGCGACGGTTCTATGGAGAAGACCAAGATCAAGGAGCTCGACACCTTTGAGGGAATGGGACATGCCAAGACGGAAGAGGTGAAGAGCGGCGACATCTGTGCCGTGGTAGGTCTGGAGAATTTCGAGATCGGAGATACCATCTGCGACTTCGAGAACCCTGAGCCACTGCCTCCAATCGCCATCGACGAGCCTACCATGAGTATGCTCTTCACTATCAACGACTCACCGTTCTTCGGCCGCGAAGGAAAGTTCGTTACCAGCCGTCACATCAGCGACAGACTGAAGAAGGAGCTGGAGAAGAACCTCGCCCTGAGAGTGGCTACTTTTGAGGATTCCACCGACAAGTGGATCGTCAGCGGACGAGGAGTGCTGCATCTCTCGGTACTCATCGAGACCATGCGTCGCGAGGGCTACGAGCTGCAGGTGGGCCAGCCACAGGTTATCTACAAGGAGATAGACGGAGTGAAATGCGAACCTGTCGAGGAGCTCACCATCAACGTGCCGGAGGAATTCGCCAGCAAGATGATTGATATGGTGACACGCCGCAAGGGAGAGATGACATCCATGCAGAACCTCGGCGACCGCGTTGACATCGAGTTCGACATCCCGTCGCGAGGTATAATCGGTCTGCGTACCAACGTGCTCACCGCCTCACAGGGCGAGGCCATCATGGCACACCGCTATAAGGAATACCAGCCGTTCAAGGGCGAAATCACACGTCGTGTAAACGGCAGTATGATAGCCATGGAGACCGGCACGGCCTATGCTTACTCTATCGACAAGCTGCAAGACCGCGGAAAGTTCTTCATCGATCCGGGTGAGGAAGTATACGGCGGAGAGGTAGTAGGCGAACATGTTCACGACAACGACCTCGTGGTGAACGTGACCAAGGCAAAGCAGCTTACCAACACGCGTGCCAGCGGTTCCGACGACAAGGCTCGTATCGTGCCACGCACGGTGCTCTCTCTCGAAGAGGCTCTCGAATATATCAAGTGCGACGAGCTCGTGGAGGTGACTCCGAAGAGCATGCGTATGCGCAAGATACTGCTCGACCACTTGGAGCGCAAGCGTTCCAACAAGGAATAAAGCGTTTTCCCATAAAGGAAAAGCGCAGCTGATACCCCGATGACCTATCCAGGTCAAGGCAGCATCAAATATACAGAGGCGTGAAGGAGTTTGAAGAGAGCTTCCGGCACGCCTCTTTTTGATGGATACCAGTGATGGTCGTCGAATTTATTCTATTCCTCAAATCCATCATACATTGCCACATATCCCAACAACAGAATAATAAAAAAGAAAATGACAGACCTCAACAGACGGATACTCCATATCGCCCTGCCAGCCATCGTGAGCAACATCACCGTGCCTCTGCTCGGACTCATCGACGTGGCGATAGTGGGCCACCTCGGTTCGGCAGCATATATAGGCGCCATCGCCGTGGGCGGAATGATATTCAACGTGATGTATTGGCTGTTCGGATTCCTCCGCATGGGAACGAGCGGCATGACATCACAGGCTCTCGGACAGCGCAACCTCACCGAGGCAGTACGCTTGCTTGTCAGGTCGGTGGGAGTGGCTCTGGCGGTGGCGTTGGTGATGATACTGCTGCAGGTGCCATTGAGGCAGATGGCACTCAGCGTGATGCAGCCCTCTGCGGCAGTGAGAGAGTTTGCCGAAGTTTATTTCGACATTCTGATATGGGGCGCCCCGGCAATGCTCTGTCTCTATAGTCTCACGGGATGGTTTATCGGGATGCAGAATTCCCGAATGCCGATGGTCATAGCGATAACCCAGAATGTGGTCAACATCGTGGCGAGTCTCGGTCTTGTCTTCGGATTGGGAATGAAGGTGGAAGGCGTAGCCCTCGGCACCCTCGTGGCTCAGTATGCCGGATTCCTTATGGCAGTGGTGATGTGGGTAGTGGCGTATGGCAGACTGTGGAAGCATTTCCAGTCAGAAGCCCTCTTCGCATGGCGTTCGATGAAAGGTTTTCTTGGAGTAAACCGCGACATCTTCCTGCGCACGCTCTGTCTCATCAGCGTGATGCTCTTCTTTACTTCCGCCGGGTCGTGGCAGGGCGAGACGGTGCTTGCCGTCAACACGCTGCTGATGCAGTTTTATATGATATTCTCATATTTCATGGACGGTTTCGCCTATGCCGGCGAGGCGATAAGCGGCAAATACTACGGTGCCGGTAACAGATCGGGACTGCAGCAGTCTGTGCGCAACCTCTTCGGGTGGGGAGCAGCGATGACCGTGATATTCACCTTATTATATATAATAGGAGGCGACGCGTTCCTGTCGTTGCTCACCGACGACCATACTGTGGTGGCAGCAGCCCATGGATATTCATTCTGGGCATCGTTGGTACCGCTTTTGGGAATGGCGGCATTCATCTGGGACGGAGTCTTCATCGGCTGCACCAAGACCCGCGGCATGCTCCTCTCGATGTTCTTCTCGGCAGCCACGTTCTTCACGGTGTATTATTCCCTGCGTTCCTCCCTTGCCAACCACGCCCTCTGGATTGCCTTCCTCGCCTATATGGCGATGAGAGGCGTTGCCCAGACCCTGCTGTGGAGGAGAGAGATGAAGCGAGTGGGGTAATTAATCCCCAAATCGGTCATTAGGATAAAAACAAAGGGCTGACACCTCGTTAGTGAAGTGTCAGCCCTTATGACTGATTTGGGGATATACTATGAAAGGGGGAGCTTGTTAGAGTCTGAATGTGATTGGCAGTGCGAATTGCGTTCTCACAGGTTTGCCGCTAATCTTGCCGGGAGTCCAGCTTGGCATCGCCTTCACCACTCTCAGGGCTTTTGTTTTTTTATCCCCCAACGGTCATCAGACTTGATTGTATTTTGATTTGACAATTACATTGAAACGGCTAATGACCGTTTGAGGATATGGTTTGACTTGCTTTATCCTTATGTCCGCAGCAGTTTAGTTCTGCGGATACACCAGGTTCTCTTCCTTAATATTGCGTAGTGTTTCGAGATATTTCTTCGATTCCCAGCGTGCCATTGGCAGGTCGTGCAGTAGCCAGTTGCCGCAGTCTTTAGGAGCAGCGCCAGGTATGTCACCTTCGAATCCGGCAACAAACTGGAACGTGCGTTTCATCAGTTCCACGATATCCTTCGATTCGTAGTCGCCGCGGATGAGCAGGTAGTTTCCGGTGAGGCATCCCATCGGTCCCCAATATATGATGCGGTCTTTCCACTCCTCGTCATTGCGCAGATATGTGGCGGCCAGATGCTCTATGGTGTGCAGCGCTCCGGCGTGTAGAGCCGGTTCGCGGTTAGGCGCCTTCATGCGAATGTCGAATGTCGTTACCACTTCGCCGCCCACCTCGTCTTTGCGAGATACGTAGATGCCCGGCAGCAACAGTTCGTGATTGATGGTGAAACTTGGAATCTTCTTCATAGTGCTTACTGTATTTTTTTGTTGTGGATATTCAGTTCTGCTTTTGTCATGGGGGGCACCGTCATAGCGGCAATCCTCCTTACGAATATATTCAGATTGTCAGATGCTCTGCAGGAAATGCTTTGTCACGTTGAACGATCCCTCGGCGAGGCGCGCCCAGAAATCGAAATACTGCGAAGCCTTGTTGTCCTTCAGCGGTATGTCGCTGATGATTCTGAAGCTGATGAACGGCACGTGGTATATGTGGCATGTCTGTGCTATCGAGCAGCTCTCCATGTCCACAGCCTTTGCATTCGGGAAATGCTCCAAGATGCCCCCCATCTTCTCCTTGCTGTCAACGAACCATTCTCCACTCACTATCAGTCCGCCATGCACCGGAGTGTCGCCGCCAGCCGCCAGTGCTTTCTCCACAAGTTCCTTGGGAGCCTGGAATTTTGCCGGCATGCCGATAATCTGTCCGTATTCGCATTCGTCGCCACAGTAAGCGTCGTGGTATACATATTCCGTGCCCACCACCACGTCGGTGACGTTCATTTCCACGTCGGCGCCACCAGCCACGCCGGTAGAAATCACGAGGTCGGGAGCGTAGCGGTCAATCATCTCCACCGCTCCGATAGTACTGTTCACCTTTCCTATGCCGCATTTCTGTAGAATGATCTCTTTGTCTCCGATGCGTCCGGTCACGAAGTCTTTGTGGTGGAACCTTTCCACCGTGGTGTCGCTCAGTAGAGTCTTCAGCTGTACGAACTCCTTGTCCATGGCGACGATAATTCCTATTTTCATATTCTGTTTTCTTTTTAATCTTTTTGCAAAGGTAATGCAAATCGAGTGGAGAACGAAATGAATTCATTCATTTCTTATCC
>NZ_FR892531.1:0-4847 GCF_000436015.1 Prevotella sp. CAG:592
TGGCAATAAGAGTAAAAATTTTCTTCATAATAAAAATGATAATGTTTTTAATTTAATGTTTTCCTAAATTCTTTTTGCCTTTATTTAATTGTCTTGTCTATTCATCAGAATCCTGACTGCCCATCGGTGAGGAATCTGTCAGCAGAGGTTGCCGCCGCCGGATTGAATGCAGTACAAGGTCATTTCATCCTATAAGAAACGCCGACAGTGCCATACACCGGATACATCGTCTGCTCGATGGTGTCGAAATTGCCTTTGAATATCCCCGTGAAGCCCCATGAGAGGTCAACGAATATTCCCCAGGAGTGATGGAAATGCCAGTCGGCTCCCACCATCATTCCCCATTGCAGCTTGCGCATACTGTCGGAAAAGTCATAGGTTCCGCGGTTTCCGTCAGTGGTGCCGAGTTCCACTTTCTCTCCCGTAGGGTCGCCCACTCTGAGGTATCCGTCGTAGGCTGCTCCCTTGAAGGTGCGGGTGCGCACATAAGAGAGATAGGGACCAGCCTTGATCTGCCACTTGTCGTTGAAGCGGTAGGTTGCCTGTAGAGGCATGGTGAGCATCCATTGCACAGCCTCCGACTGGTTCTTTCCGGTGAACATACCCTCGAGTTCCTGTCCGCCGCGCACTATCCTCATGTGGTAGTTCTTCACCGTGGCGTCAATGTCCATTCCCTTGTTCTCGAGTCTCAATCCTGTGGTCAGTCCCCATTTGTCTGTCAGCGGCTTGTAGACGCCGAGTCCCAGCATCACGCTCAGCGTCGGTCTGTAGGCATCGAGCGAACGGATAGAGGCCGGCATTCCCATCGGCATCGTTCCACCGATATTGTATCCTGCCCTGAGGTCATATTTCAGGTCATCGAGTATTCCTCCGGCATGAACTGAGAGTGCCGATGCGGCAAGGAGTGCCAGTGATAATATTGTCTTCTTCATTGTTGTCTTTCTTCTTGTTTATCGTAAGAGTTGGTTTCTGCCATGCGGTGCCGTGGCATCAGTCCTCGCAGATGAGTTCGAACTCATCCACATAGAGTGTGCTGCCCACTGCCCCCTGGAAGGTGGCTCCCTCATAGCTCGAGGTGCACACGATGGCAATGCTATATCCATTGGCACGCAGCAGGTCGGGGTCTACCACACCGGTGTATTTGAACTGCAGGTCGAACGGTGTCCATTCGCTGGTGGCGTTTATCTCGCCGATTTCTGCCAGCGCCACGATATATGGATTTGTCTTCACGTCGTTGCCGTTGAGAACGAAAGCCTCTCCGTTGTCGTCGTGGTTGCGATAGAGCACGGCATAGATGTCGCCATGGTCGGTCTTTCCCTCTACCGGCTTTCCTGCCTTGTCCTGATATGTCTCGCCGGGAGCATACTTGTAGTAACCCGTTAATCGCAGCGGCTTCTTGTCGAACGGCAGTCCGAAGCGTGTCGCCGCCATGGTATTGGTGAGAGCAGGCTTGGTGTCGAATTTTCCGATGAAGAGGTTTCCGGCGGCGATGCGCATATTTGACATCACTCCGAAAGGTCCCGTGCTGCGTGTGGTAAGCTTCACGCATCTGCCTCTCACTCCGCCTTCTACGCTCACCGTGGGATAGTCCTCATAGGGTGCCTTGCCCATACTGAGCTTGAATCCGCCGTTACCGGTTGCCCAATCGCGGTATATCTTGCTGTCGCTGCCACGGCTGTAGTCATACCACTGATGGTATTTCTCCGTGCCGTCTCTGTCGATGAAGAAGTCGATGTTCTCAAAGCTGTACTTCAGCGGTAGCAGCTTGGAACCGAAGCCCACGTAATATTCCCTTGTCCACGCACCGTCTTCGGATGTCACGGTGTATTTGTGTCTGGCATTGTTGGAGAAATCGAGTTCCGTACCGCTTGCCGGACTGATGGTGGCGCCGGGTGTGAGCTGGAACTGCGGCGACATCATGCTGATATCGGCATTGTCTTTCACCTCAAAGGAGATCTGCGAGGTGTTTGAAGGCACGTCGATGCTGGCGTCGGTCTGGTTGTTGAAGACCGCGTCCCAGTTGTCCATCACGACAAACGCCTTCTGTATATCACATTCGGCATTCGGGGCTTCATCCTTAAAACAAGAGGTCAGCATAGTGCAAGCTCCGATTGCTGAAAGGAAATAAATAGAATATTTCATCAAGACTAAAATAATAGTTCACGTGGCATCATGCGCCACGCCTTTGTGTTACAAAAACTTACCCATCTGCAAGTACAGACCATCACAAGCGTGGCTGTCAATTGGCGTATGGATATAATATACCGGGGCAAAGGTACGCTAAAAACCTTTAACTTGCAAGATTTCAGCGTTAAAACGAATAATTTAGACTACTTTTCATTCCAATATATACCATAAAAAACGCCACGAGAAGCCACAAAACGTTGCGCATTATGGAAATTTAAGCGGAAAAAGGACCGAGGGAAAAGTAAAATCATTATATTTGCACATTAAAAGCAACATTAATTAAACAAATACAAAGCATTTCTTATGAAAATAGCATTGATCGGCTACGGAAAGATGGGCAGGATGATAGAACAGATAGCCAAAGACCGTGGTCACGAAATAGTTTGCGTCATCGACGTTGACAACCAGCAGGATTTCGACAGCGAGGCGTTCAAAAGTGCCGACGTGGCAATAGAATTCACTAACCCTACAGCGGCATACGGCAACTACCTCAAGGCTTTCAGACACAACGTGAAGGTGGTGTCGGGCTCTACGGGATGGATGAAGGAACATGGCGACGACGTGAGGAGGATGTGTTCTGCCGAGGGCGGACAGACACTGTTCTGGGCATCAAACTTCTCTGTCGGCGTGGCGATTTTCTCTGCCGTGAACAGGTATCTCGCCAAGATAATGAACGGATTCCCGCAGTATGACGTGCGCATGGAGGAGACTCACCATATCCACAAGCTCGACGCTCCGAGCGGCACCGCCATCACACTGGCTGAAGAGATAATCAGCGACGTTGACCGCAAGAAGGAATGGGTGAAGGGTGTGCAGAGGCTTGCCGACGGCAGCGTGGAGGGCAGCAACGATGTGGCTGCAGACCAGCTCGCCATCGAGAGCATCCGCCGCGACGAGGTGCCGGGAATCCACTCCGTGGTTTACGACAGCGACGCCGACTGCATCACCATAACCCACGACGCCCACTCGCGCAAGGGATTCGCCATGGGAGCGGTGCTCGCGGCAGAATATACCAAGGACCACAGCGGACTGCTGACGATAAGCGACATGTTCAAATTCTGAACCGCCGGCGGAAAAGAAAGACGAAGACAGGACACTAATGGCCTGTCATAGACCGGACACGAATCGGGATAATAGTATCAACAGAAAGGCGAATCCTGATACTCCGGATAATTGAATCAACAGAAAAAAGATAAATCCTGATAATTGACAAGAAAATGATTGACAAGGAAAAAGCAAAGCTGAACATGAAAGTGCAATGGGCTAAGTTCATCGGCGTGACCGTGCTGTACCTGTTGTTCCTCGTGTGGGTAAAGAGTTGGCTGGGACTCGTCGTAGTGCCATTCATCTTTGACGTTTACATAACGAAGAAAATAAAATGGCAATGGTGGAAAGACGCCGAAGGCCCCACAAGATTCATAATGTCGTGGGTTGACGCACTGGTGTTCGCACTCGTGGCAGTGTATTTCATCAACCAGTTCTTCTTCCAGAACTATGTCATCCCATCATCTTCACTTGAGAAATCACTCCTCACCGGCGACTACCTCTTCGTGAGCAAAGTGAGCTACGGACCCCGCATCCCGGAGACTCCGCTCACCATGCCGCTCACGCAACACACGCTGCCGGTGATAAACACAAAGTCGTACATTGAATGGCCACACTGGGAATACCGCCGCGTCAAAGGACTGGGCAACGTGCAGCTCAACGACATCGTGGTGTTCAACTATCCTGCCGGCGACACCCTGGTGGAAAACTATCCCAACGCCGACTTCTACCGCGACATCTGCTATGCCACAGGCTACCAGCTGCTCGCGAACCAGTATGTAGACCTGAGCAAGATGACACCCCAGCAGAAATACGACTATTTCCAGAAGGTTTACAAGACAGGACACGACTATGTGGCTGCATCGCCACAGCAGTTCGGAAACATCATCAGCCGACCCACCGACCGCCGCGAGAACTACGTGAAGCGCTGCGTGGGACTGCCTGGAATGACTCTGCAGATAAAGAACCGCATCGTTTACCTCAACGGCAAGCCGAACAAGGAGCCGGAGAATGTGCAGTATACATATAACGTGCAGCTCAACCAGCCTATCAGCGACGACCTGATGAAGGAACTCGGCATCAGCATGGAAGATCTCGGAAGCCTCAACTCCAACGGATACATGCCGCTTACAAAGCGTGCAGCAAAGGCACTCGCCGCCAACAAGACATTGGTGAAGAGCATCAAGCTGGCACCTGAGATGAAGAACGACATCCTGTATCCGCTCGACGCCGTGACAGGATGGACACGCGACAACTACGGACCAATCTGGATTCCGAAGAAGGGAGCTACGGTAAAGCTCGACATGAACAACATCGCCATCTATGAGCGCCCGATACGTGCCTATGAGCACAACAAGCTCGAAGTGAAGGGCGGCAAGATATACATCAACGGAAAACAGACCGACCGCTACACGTTCAAGATGGACTACTACTGGATGATGGGCGACAACCGCCACAACTCTGCCGACTCACGCTACTGGGGATTCGTGCCTGAAGACCACATCGTGGGCAAGCCGATATTCATCTGGTGGTCGAGCGACCCTGACCACAGAGGATTCTCCGGAATAAGATGGAGCAGACTCTTCAGATTCGTTGACAACATAAAATAACACGTT
>NZ_FR892531.1:4917-6455 GCF_000436015.1 Prevotella sp. CAG:592
GGAGACACACCCTCTCCCACCGGCGGCAACTCAAGGAAACAGATGAGAAACGCCATAAAGTTCATAATCGCCATCATCATTGCGGGACTGCTCATGATTCTCTTCCGCTGCGTGGCATTCACCATCTATATAGTCCCCAAGACGGGTATAAAGCCATGGCTCGTCGATGGCGACCGTGTGCTGGTGAACAGATGGAGCTATGGACTGAGGACGGGCAGCGACAAGACATTCCCATACAGCCGGTGGTTCCGCAAGCCGGTGGGCAAAGGCGAGCTCGTGGCTTTCAACTATCCGCTCGACACCATGCACACCGTGACGAACAGAAGCGTTCACGCCGCTTTCTGCATGGCAGGACCGGGCGACACCACATACATTGACCACCACCCCATCATTCCGCCGAAGAGATGCCGCATGGTGGAAGTGAAGCCATGGAACATAAAACTCCTCTGCAACACCTACCGTATCCACGAGGGACGGAAGGCGGACATCAAGGACGGGAAACTCATCGTGGACGGAAAGGCGACACGCTACGCCTATTTCTCAAGAAACTATTATTGGATGAGTTCTGTCGACGGCGACACAACGCCGGACAGCAGATATTACGGTTTCGTGCCCGAAGACCACATTATAGGACGCATCGTCATGGTGGTTTATTCCAGAGGCAACAGCGAGTCGTTCTTCGGCAGCTTCAGAAACGCCAGATGGCTGATGCCGCTATAACGGAAACATCCCGCTCATCCACAAAACTCACCCTGAATGACAGCTTTATTATCTTCAACATACTTCGGACCCATACAGTGGTATCAGAAGCTCAACCGCTATGACAGCATATTAATCGAGCAGCACGACAGTTTCGTGAAGCAGACCTACCGCAACCGCTGCATAATAGCGACGGCTAACGGGAGCCAGGCTCTCAGTTTGCCAACATCGCCCGGCAACAAGGACAAAGGCGATGAGGGGATGCCGACGACGGTGAACTCCACCATAATCAGCGACCACGGCAACTGGCGCCACGTACACTGGAACGCATTGAAGAGCGCATACGGTGAGTCGCCTTTCTTCGAATACTATGCCGACGACATCAAACCGTTCTTCACCGGGAAATGGACTGACCTGTATTCCTTCAACATGGACATCTGCCGGAAGATGTGCGAACTGCTCGACATAGAACCGAACATTTCGCTCACAGACCATTATATCAGCAGAGAGGAAGCTTGCGACCTCGGCATCGCGGACTTCCGCGACGCTATCCGGCCCAAGCATCCGTTGCCAGACCCCGACTTCGAACCACGGCGCTATTATCAGGTGTATGAACAGCGCCACGGCTTCCTGCCTAACATGAGTATTATCGACCTGCTCTTCAACATGGGAAACGAGAGCGTGCTATGGTTATAGATATGAGTAAAAGTTGCCCATGTCACTGATTCTTAGTAAAAACAAGAATTTCTGAAAAACTGTCAGATTATCTGGTTTTTTGCTGTAATATACTGACAGACAAATAGTTGACTACCTGGCGATTGTCAGCCAATTGTCTGGAT
>NZ_FR892532.1:0-6656 GCF_000436015.1 Prevotella sp. CAG:592
AACGTCCTAATGACCGTTTTGGGTTTAACCCATTATCCAATAAAGTCACTTAACTTTCGCAAGTTTCAACTCGGAAACCATTGACAATACGATAAATAGACGTGGGCAACGGATCGGACAATTCCCAAACGGTCATTAACCGTCTATGGTAAATGCTTTATGAAGACAAAAATATGGAGTTGCTCCGACGGCGAACCGCCTTCACAACTCCATATTATCTATAAAGGAGATTTTTATCTCTGCGATATTACTTTACGAGCACCTTCTGTGTTGTGCCGTCAGACATCTTCACGAGGTTGATGCCCTTTACAGGAGCAGAAACCTGACGTCCGTCCATTGTGTAGCGAGCTACCTCAACAGCGTTTACATCATTGGTCTTAACACCCTTCACTGCTGTTACCCATGTCGGGAGCTTAGCCTTGGCAGCGTTGACGATCTTCTTTGTAGTTGGATCGATAACGAAAGCGATGATGTTGAGCTGGTCCTTGTCGATAGCCGGCAGGAGAGTCTTGTTTGTAACAGGCATCTGGAGCTGGTATGTACCATCCACTGTACCCTCTGCAGGAACCTTAACGTTAGCACACTTGTTGAGTGTACGAACATAAGAGCTTGCTACGAGCACTTCGTTGAATGCGGGATAGTAGTAGATTGGCTCGTTGTAAAGGAACTGCATATCCTCTGGGAGAGACTCGTATGTGAACTGGCCTGCCTTCTTTGAGAAGCCGTTTGTCTGTGACCAGAGATTGCCCTCGCCCTTCACGTTGTCTGCTGTAACAGCGAATACGAGCTGGTATTCCTTTTCAGTCTGTGCCTCAACAGTGGCTGTTGCGTTGATAGTACCGTCATCTTCAGCACCCCACTCACCCTTTACAGTAAGTGAAGCTGCAGGAATCTTGGTGAGAAGAGCTGCGATATCGTCGCAGATGTTTGTCTCTGAACCATAATATGGGTCTATCTGGCTTCCGTTGCGGTTGAGTTTGCAACCAGGAGCACCCTGCCAACTGAGGTTAGCCCAGTTTGCAGTGTACATTGGGTCTGAGCGGTCATACTGGTGGATACCGATACCGATGAACTGGTCGCCGAAGGTCTTGGCAGCCTTCTCCATACCAACAATACCACGTGGGCAGAACTGACATGTAGAACCAGTGTATTCCTCCATAACTACAACAGGCTTGAAATCCTTTGCCATTGTCTCGTTCTTGCTCTTGATAGAAGTAACGGCAGCAGCGTTCTCAACATTGTTCACCTTTGTGATGTTCAGAGTGAAATCGTATTTGCCAGGAGCGGCAGCGCCTTCAATCTGAACAGGAATCTTCACGATAGTCTCAATAGTGTTTGCTGCGAGATCAACAGTCTGCTCTGCAGATGTGACACCATTCTGAGTATATGTATAAGAGTAGCTGCTCAGAGAGCCGTTGCATACATTCTGGAAGAGAACCTCAACGTTCTTTGTCTTGCCTACTACAGTCTGGAATTCATCCAACTGAACTGGAGAGAGGAAGTTGCCAGCCGGCTGTCCCTCAACGATGAGCTGAATACAGATGTTGCCGAAGTCAGAGCCGAAGTTATACCATCCCTCACCGTTACCGCCTTTACTTGCTGGAACGTCGGTATAAATATAAAGAGGATTTCCTGTTACGCCCTCGTTGATGAGAGAGAGAGGATAGCACTCACTTGTGAAATAACCACCCTGCTTATCAGCCTTCTGGTTGTACTGGAATCCTGCGTAGAGAGCGGTGTTGGCAGGAATAGTGTAAGGAGCATCGAACATCACTGTGTTCCAGCCCGCATTTGAAGAAGTAACGTCCTTGCTCAAGAGGACCTCATCGCCGAATCCTACGCCCTGGCTTGTGAACTCACAATCACCGAGCATCACTTTAGATACCAAGTTAGAAGCCAGGACGGCATATCTGATACCTACAACCTTCATACCCACGAAAGGCTTGAGGAAATCAGCACTCATTGCTGTGACTGCCTTACATCTCTCATAAGCTCCTAAATTAGCGATACCCAAACCAGACTGACCGAAATTGTCTGATGAGTAATAACCGAGATAACGCTGTCCGTCAGCAAGGGCTTTTCTTGGCGATGCCTTGACAGCCACCTTTGCAGGTGCGGTGTTGCGCTCCAGCTTCAATGCTCCATTCACCTGTGCAAAAGTGAATGTAGACATGAGAAGAGCAACCATAGAAAGTAAAACTTTTTTCATGTTCTATTAAATTTAATTGTTATTGAATATTTCCGGATGATTATTTTATAACAGTCTTCACTGTCTTGCCGTTAGAATACTTGATGAAGTTCAAGCCCTTCTGCAGGTTGTTGATCTGCTGACCGTTTGCATTATAGAATGCTACTGCCTTCGCACCGTCGTTAGAAACGCCGTTGATGCTTGCAGGGTCATTGTAGATGAAGTTTACAGTGATCTTAGGACCGTTGGCGAGGTCCTTGGTAGGAACGAACTGACCTGGAGCAAGTATCTCCTCATAGATCTTCAACTGGAAAGAAGCAGTGCAAGAACCATATGCCTCAGCATACCATTCTGTATTGAGACTGTGCTTTGCCTTTGCCTGGATAGGAACTGAAGGATCGGTTGTAAATTCTTCAGGCTCAAACTTTTTATAGCAGTTCGCAGGGAAGCAGCACATCAAAGAACCACTGCTCATTGCAGTAATATTAACCTGTGCAACTGTATACACCGGCTCGTCTGTAAGATTCTCTACAAAGATTCCCGGCTTGATTTCAATGCCTGCAGGGGTCTCCTCAGGATCTGTAGGAGCAAAGTTTACGGTTGCGCCGTCAGCGATTACGTTGCCGTCAGCGTCAACAAACTGCAGGGTAGTGAGGTCTGTCTCCACCTCATCTTCCTCCTGCGCATAGACTGTAGTGAAAGCCATGAGGCTCAAACCAGCCAACAAAAGGGTCTTTAATGATTTCATATTTTTCTTTTTTTGATTTTAATCGGTTTTGTATTTGAAGCGCCCTGAGCGACCTGTCGGCTCAAAGCATATATGGGAGTCCGGAATTTCCGGACTCCCTGAGGATAAATTACTTTGTCAACAATGACTGTGGCTTGATTGCCTTCTTGGTCACCTGCTCCACGTTGTGGTTGTCGGCACCGTTGACGAAAGCCACTACACTGACGTTATCGGCATTCCATTCCTCGGGCAGAGTGTAGGTGTAGCTCTTCTCGCTTTTCACGCCCTCTTTCACGGAGATTGCATCACCCCATGCGTCAGCGGTAACGTTGGCACGGAACACGTGGTTGTGGATATAGTCGTAGTTATATCCGCTCTGGTCCTTCTGATAAGCCTTCACGCCGTCTTCGAGCAGCCATACGGTGAGCTTGCCGTCGGTATTGCCGTCAGTGCCGTAAGCCTCAACGTTGATAGTGAGCTGACGAGAAGCCTCGTCGTAAGTATTTGTCAAGTTGAGCGAAAGCTTGGCTTCCTTCTGCAGCTCAATAGCCACTGCTGCTCCCCACTTGGTATAGTCGGAGAGCACTACAGAACGGTTGATAGTAGCAGTAGGCTGTGTTGTCACGCCCCATGCGTTATAGTATGTGTCGGCGATGTCGGTCTTGAGACCTACATATTTCTTGCTGCCCTTGAATCCGAGCGGACCGCTGTGCATACCAACAGCGATGATGTGATCCTCGCCATACTGCTTGAGGAGACCTTCGATGATTTCAGTTCCGTTAGGGCAGTAAACACAGTTCTGGCCTGTGAAGTCCTCGATGAGCACGGCACGGTTTACTGATGCAGGCTTAACGTATTCGAAGCGCTCGTTCTCGTCGATGTCAGAACATGCCGTGAAGAGAGCCGCAACGGCAACTACTGCCGAGCTATATAGAATATTCTTTAGTTTCATGAGATTTAGAAGTTATAGTTATACGACAATGTTACGCCCTTGCTTGCTGGCACATAGCGGCAGACGCCACCAGTACAGTTGAATCCGGCGCGTGTACGTCCGTAACCCACCTGCAGGCGATGTGCACCATAGTTGAATGTCACGGATCCCATATAATAGTGGTGCTTTGTCTCACCGGCATTGTAGAGGTCAGATACAGTGAACATCCAGTTAGGAAGTACAGAGAGCTCGAGCAGTCCGCTGATCCAGTCGCCCTGTGCGCCGTTTGAGTTCCACTTGAAGATCTGATAGTCCTTGCCGTCAGAAGACTTCATATACTGAGCCTCACCACGAAGAGTCATCTTGCGAGTCATCTTCCACTTGGCGTCAGCGATGAAGATGTGGTTGAGCACGTCGCCGACGTGTGCACCGTCTTCACGCTCGATTGCCGTGAGCACGTCGTTGTTGTAATACTGGTTCATATACATGAAGTTGAGCTTGAAGTCACGGCTGTACTTCTGCTCATACTGGATGTTGAAGTCGCGGTAGAACGACTTGCCTATCTTCCAGAATGCCGAACCATAACCATTTGAGCCATATCCGTATCCGTCATAGTGAGGTCCCTTGCTGAAGTTCTTGTCGATGTCGAACACGTGAGAATAGTTGAGCTTGAAGCTTGGAGCGTATCTGCCCTTGAACTTGTATCCGATTTCTCCCTGGAAAGCCCACTCGCCGTCGGAGCGTGTGGCATAAGGATAGAGAGCTGCGAGGGTGTATGTCTGCTCCATTGTGAATGCAGGCAGGTTGTTGATGTTCGACGAGAGTCCTGTCACGCTGCGTGCGCTGCGGAATCCCATATTGTCAGAGCGCTTTGCCTGAGCCAGCACGCTGAATCCATTGCGTGAGTAAGAAGCAGAGAGCATTCCTACGCGGCCGGTACGGTAGACATACTTGTTCTCGAATGATGGGTCCTGGGTCTTCCACGCATATTCGGCGAGGAACGAGAAATCGCCTGTCTGCAGGTTGGCACGCACGTCGAATGCGTTTACCGTTGACGGGAACTTGAGCTTGTATGAAGCTCCGGGCACCATAACGTTGTCTTCGTCTGCCGACTCATACTTGTTCACCCATGATGCACCGAGTGTGAGGTATGTATTGTTTTCCTGGAAGCCACGGAACCACTGGTCGAGGCTGAGCTCCAGGTCACCGCCTGTCACCCATGCGTCGTTCCACTTCCAGTAGTGGCGCTGCTTTCCTGAGAGTGCCTTGATCTGAACACCCTTTGCAGGGCGCAGCACGAGCTTGCCTCCGAGCAGCGAGTTGTCGATACCGAGGCTTCTCTCCTCGTATGTGCGGAGGATGAAGCCCGAACCGAACTGCTCATAGAAAGTACCGAGCGTAAGGTCGAATTTGTCGAAGTGTGTCTTGATATAGAAGTTTGGCACGCCCCATCCCTTGAAGCTCTTGTCTGTGTCGGCATAACCTGGCAGCGGATGCTTTGTGAACTCGAAACGGAGTCCGGCATCGAGGTGGTTGCTACGTGCCGCAATATCGGCATAGGTATTAGTAAGAGCCCACTCGTTGTATTTCTTTGCCCCGATTTCGGTATCCTCCTGAGGAATGATGACATCGCTCTGGATACTACCGCTTACAACGAACTTGTCGTCGTTGTTCTCCTGTGCCGTCGCTGTTGTCGTGGCGGCGAGGGCTGCTGCGAGTGAGAAAAATAGTACTGGTCTCATTTGAGATTGTCTTTTATAAGTTAATAAGGTATATAGAAGAAGCGCCCAGGCTTCTGCCATTGTCAAAAAAAAGGATTAAAAGCATCATGCCATGGAAATCCCTTCCATAACATAATGCTTATGAAATTTCTTTATTACTTGATGAGTTCTCTCACCTTCTCTATCAGCTCCTGCTCGGCACCCTCGGTGTAGCCGTTGTGCTTGAACACCACCTTGCCTTCACCGTCGCAGATGATAACGAATGGAATCATCTCGCCACCGAACGACTTGCGGAACTCGCTGTTGGAGTCGAGGAGTACCTCGTATGGCCATCCGTGCTGGTTAACGAGAGGCTTCACCTTGTTGGCGTTCTGTGCCTTGTCGATGGAAACAGCATAGAGCTTCACGCCAGTCTCTGCCACCCAGTCCTCGTAAACCTCGCCGATAGCGCTGAGCTCACGGTTACATGGCTTGCACCATGTGGCAAAGAATGAGATGATAAACGGTTTTCCGTCGTTGCTGAGAGTAGAGGTGTCAACTGTCTTGCCCTCGATGTTCTTCAGTTTGAACGATGGAAGCTGTGCGCTCGCGTTCTCCACAACAGCGAAGAGGAGCATTGCCAAAACGAGCAGACTCTTGCTCATCTTGCTCAGATTCAATATACAATTCTTTCTCATGAGTATGATATTTAATCGATTATTAATAACATGTATTGTGTATTTCGTGGCAAAATTAATTTTTATATTGTTTACTCCCAAATAAAAAACAAGAAAAATAAAGAAAATGGCTCGATTATTTAACAAATGACGCAAATTTGGGGTTTGTTTCATTATTATGTGATATTTATACACTTATTATCATGGCAATAAGTGCATCTTCATTGAATGGAAGAAGACATATGGCTAAAGTCGGCATTAACCGCGAAATCGGTCACCTGACGGAAATAGCTGATTGTCGGGAAACATGCTCTTTATATCAATATAAAAGAATACAGGAAATCATACATATAATATATAATGTGAAGGGGATATATAATGTAGAGGTGGGGTATATAATTAATGTGAGGAGGATATATATTGTGTGGGGGGG
>NZ_FR892533.1:0-7015 GCF_000436015.1 Prevotella sp. CAG:592
AAATCCAGGCAAGCCCTAATGACCGATTGGGGTTAAAAATGGGCAAGGTGCTTGCCCAAGTGGGGCAAGGTGCTTTCACATGTGGGGCAAGCAGCTTGCCCCACTTGGGCAGAATTGATGCCAGACGGATGCCCCAAAGTTCATGGTTTAGGAAGAGGCAGAAAACGACAATGGGAGACAAGGGCGATGCGACGATGACTTGTCGTTTTCTGCCCTTGTCCCCCACTGTGGATTATTCTGTCAGCCAGATGTGGATGTAGTCTGGCGTGACTGCGGTCAGGCGTGGTTATGCCTCGCGCTGCTTTGTTCCCATACGTGCCTCCACCACGTTGATGACGTAGTCGGCAAGTTTCTCACACTCGCTCACGATATCCATATACATCGTACCGATGGCGTAGGTGTAGAGATGGTTGTTCACGTCGTTGATGTTCTGGCTCTTGAGCTGCGTACGGTAGTTGTTTATCTCGTTCTCTATGTTGAACGAACGGTTCACGTCGAGGTCGTAGCGTCTGCTGGAGAGCATCACGTTCATCTGTGTGAGACTGTCGTCGGTGAGCTCGAACATCTGGTGCAGATGGTCATACTGCTGCTCGGTGAAGTCCTCCTTGCCACGCAGTTTGCGGTTCAGCGTGCGTGCTATGTTGTAGCAGCTGTCGCCGATACTCTCTATCTCTGATATCTCACGTAGCATGGCGCGTATTTTCGCCTTCGTCTCGTCGCTGAGGTGTGAGTCGCTCACCTTGTCGAGATAGTTGGCAATCTCTATCTCCATATTGTCGGAGATGCCTTCATATTTCTCGATGCGTGTGAAGAGCTTCACAAAGTCGTTCTCGTTTTTCACTCCGAGCAGTTCTCTCACCATAGAGAACATACGCTGTATGCGCTCTGCAAACGACTGTATCTCCTTGCGTGCCTCGAGCACCGAAAGCTCCGGAGTGGCCATGAGGGTGTTGTCGCCGATGTAGCGCAGGCGGAAGTCGTCTTCGTCCTTCATGGCGTTTGGCTTGATGATGGTGCATACGAGTTTTTCCATCTGTGGTATGAACCATATCAGCACTGCCGTGTTGCACACGTTGAAGGTGGTGTGGAAGGCGGCGAGCACCACAGAGAGGCGTGAGGCGTCGATGTGGCCTGAATGCGGGTCAACGCCCACGAATCCGCATACCATATCTATGAAGGGATAGAATATGCAGAGCACCCACAACACTCCGAACACGTTGAACGAGAGGTGTGCCATGGCGGCACGCCTTGCCTGGGTGTTGGCTCCCATCGCCGCGATGTTTGAGGTGATGGTGGTACCGATGTTCTCACCGAGCACGAGGGCTATACCCATATATATCGGCAGCACACCGCTGGAGCAGAGCACCATGGTGATGGCCATGAGGGCTGCCGACGACTGCATGCAGAATGTAAGTATCGTTCCCAATCCGAGGAACGCGAATATGGTGAGGTAGCTGTCTTTGTCGAACGACGAGAAGAATTCTATTACCGACTGGTTGTGACTGAGGTCCATTTCCTTGCCAGTGGCGCCGAGGGTGGAAATGGCGAAAAACATAAAAGCGACGCCGAACAGGAAGTCACCTACATAACGGTGCTTCTTCCTGTATATCAACAGGAGTGCTATGAAGAACACGGGGAACACCACGTTCGCCATATTGAACGAGAATCCCAGTGTCATGATCCATGCCGTGAACGTGGTACCGATATTGGCTCCCATAATCACTGATATGGCTTGGGCGAGTGTGAGGAGACCGGCGTTGACAAAGGATACTGTCATCACGGTGGTGGCAGTGGACGACTGCACAGACGCTGTTACGAACATACCGGTTATCAGTCCGGTAAAACGGTTTTTGGTCATGGTGCCGAGGATGTGGCGCAACTGCGAACCGGCCATCTTCTGCAAGGCTTCGCTCATGACCTTCATGCCATAGATGAGCAGAGCCAATGATCCAATGATCTTAAAAATAATCCAAATCGACATATTTTAAATTTATTTATGATGCTGACGCGCATTAATGTCGCAGAAAGGGAGTAACTTTACAAACGTGAATCCCTAAAAATGTAACACTTATGAAACAAGTAATACAAATCCGTTGCAAAAATAATAAAAAAGTTTTAAACTCTGCAATCGGAAGCACACTTTCTGAAATTTATGACGCTTCTGGCCTCGATATGAAATACGGTCCGGTGAGTGCAAAGGTGAACAACAAGGTTGAAGGACTCAACTTCAGGGTGTACCACAACAAGGACGTGGAATACCTCGACCTCACCTCGCCTTCAGGACAGCGGACATATACCCGAACCCTCTTCATGGTGCTCTGCAAGGCGGTGCACGACCTCTATCCCGAAGGCAACGTATGGATAGACATTCCGGTGTCTAACGGTTACTACTGCGACCTCATCATAGGCGAGGAAGTGACGGAACAGGTGGCAGCAAGAATCAGACAGCGCATGCAGGAGATTATCGACGCCAAACTGCCGCTGCGCCGCCACGAATGCACCACGGAGGAGGCGATAAAGGTATTCGAGGGCAGGGAGTCGAAGGTGAAACTGCTCAGAAGCACCGGTTCGCTATACACCACCTATTATGATATAGACGGATACAAGGACTACTACTATGGGTCGCTGCTCACCAACACGTCGCAGCTGAAACTCTTCGGACTGGAGAAATATTTCGACGGACTGCTGCTGCGCATACCGTCGCTCAAAGACCCGGGACAGCTCGGCGAACTGATACACCAGGACAAGATGTTCGATATCTTCAAGGAGCACCACCACTGGCAGGACATACTCGGTCTGCGCACCATCGGCGACCTGAACGAGGCTGTGGACAAAGGTATGACCACTGACCTCATAAACCTCTCTGAGGCTCTGCAGGAGAAGAAGATAGCGCATATCGCCGACGAGATAGCCGCAAGGAAGAAGGTGAAGATGGTGCTCATCGCCGGACCGTCGTCGAGCGGAAAGACAACGTCGTGCAAACGACTCTCAATACAGCTCCTCACCAACGGCATAAAACCTATCGCCATATCACTCGACGACTATTTCGTTGACCGTGAGCACACACCGAAGGACGAGAATGGCGAATACGACTACGAGAGTCTCTACGCCCTCAACATCCCGCTGCTCAACCAGCAGATGAACGACCTATTCAACGGCAAGGAGATAGAGCTGCCGAAATACAACTTCCAGACGGGACGCAGCGAGAAGAGCGGCAAGAAACTGAAGATGCACGAGAACGACGTGCTCGTGGTGGAAGGCATCCATGCACTGAACCCGGAACTGACGGCACAGATTCCCGACGAACAGATATTCCGTGTCTATGCCTCAGCATTCACCACCATATTGCTCGACAGCCACAACTATGTACCTACCACCGACAACCGTCTGCTCCGACGCATCATCCGCGACTACAAATACCGCGGCGTGAACGCCATGGAGACAATACACCGCTGGCCTTCGGTGAGGGCTGGCGAGAACAAATGGATATTCCCGTTCCAGGAGAATGCCGACGCCATGTTCAACACGGCGATGATCTTTGAGCTGGCAGTGATAAAGCAGCAGGCGGTGCCTCTGCTTGAGCAGGTGCCAGAGAACTGTGACGAATACAGTGAGGCATACAGGCTGCTGAAGTTCCTGAAATACATCAAGCCTATCACAAACCGCCAGGTACCGCCCACTTCGCTGCTCAGGGAGTTCCTCGGCGGAAGCTCTTTCAAATATTGATGAGGGGCAATCCATCCTGACCTCCGAAGAGGGAAGGGAGCGATTTGTCTTTAAACTCAAATCGGTCATAAGGACTTTTCCGGATTTTGATTTAACCCCAATCGGTCATTAGGCATTGCTTGGATTTTTCTTAAAGTCAAACAGTCTGATGACCGTTTTGGGTTTAACACCAATCGGCATGATACCGATTTGGATCAGAATCCAGGCAAAACCGGATGGTCTATTCCACTAAATGCCAGCCAAATATGTTAAAATAGGTTATATATCAAGGCTTTTCTGTAGTAAAATCAGGGTTTAAATCGTATGGTAATTGTAAATTTCCTAATTTTGTGGAGTTATTTCCACCATTACCGGATATTTTACGAAGAAAGACATACAATAATTTTAAACAATAATAAACATGAAAATCAGAAAAATCTTAGTGTTTGCGGCATTGGTTGTCACAGGCGCACTGGGCATCAACGCACAGGAGGCCAACCCAATGATGCAGCCCCTGCCTATCGATCCAGCAATAAGGACAGGCAAACTGGCAAACGGACTGACTTACTACGTGCGCCACAACGGTTATCCAGAGAAGCGTGTGAACTTCTACATCGCCCAGCGTGTGGGTTCTATCCAGGAGGAAGAGAACCAGCGCGGTCTGGCACACTTCCTTGAGCACATGTGCTTCAACGGAACAAAGAATTTCCCAGGCAACGGTGTTATCGACTACACCCGTTCACTCGGCGTGCAGTTCGGCGGCGACCTCAATGCCTACACATCCATCGACCAGACTGTATACAACATCAACAATGTTCCTACAGACCGTGGCATCGCAGCCCTCGACTCTTGTCTGCTCATCCTAAAGGACTGGAGCAACAGCCTGACTCTCGATCCTAAAGAAATCGACCAGGAGCGCGGCGTTATCCACGAGGAGTGGCGTATGCGCACATCGGCAAGCAGCCGTATGTTCGAGCGCAACCTCGAGAAGCTCTACCCTGGCAGCAAGTACGGCAAGCGCTACCCTATCGGTCTGATGTCGGTAATCGACAACTTCAAGCCTAAGGCTCTGCGCGACTACTACGAGAAGTGGTATCACCCAACAAACCAGGCTATCATCGTGGTTGGTGACATCGACGTAGACCGCACCGAGGCTAAGATCAAGGAGATGTTCTCTGACATCAAGAACCCGGAAAACCCGGCACCTATCGTTGACGAGCAGGTTCCAGACAATGCTGAGCCAATCATCATCGTCGACAAGGACAAGGAGGAGCAGATGAACTCAGTGGAGCTGATGTTCAAGTATGACTCTACTCCGGAAGACCAGAAAGGCTATCTGCCATACCTCATCGAGGACTTCGTTACCGACATGGCTTCTGCCATGCTGAACGCACGTCTGCAGGAGGAAGCACAGAAGGCTGACGCCCCATTCGTAAGCGCTTACGGATATGCCGGCAACTATATCTTCGCCAAGACAAAGGATGCGTTCACATTCATCGCCACTCCAAAGGACGGACAGACAGAGGCTTCTCTCGCTGCCCTGACCCGCGAGGCTATGCGTGCAGCCAAGTTCGGCTTCACCGCTACTGAGTATGAGCGTGCCAAGGCAAACTACATGAGCGCCCTTGAGAAGAAGTATACCAACCGCGACAAGATCAACAACGACGTGTTCGGCCGCGCTTGCGCAAGCAACTATCTTGAGAAGGAGCCTCTGCTCTCTATCGAGCAGACTTACCAGATCATGCAGCAGCTCACTCCGATGCTACCTGTAGATGTGGTAAACGAGGCTATGAAGCAGCTCATCAGCCTCAGCGACTCTAACGTTGTGATCTACAACACCACAACTGAGAAGGAAGGTATGGTATATTCTACAGAGGCAAGCTTGAAGAAGGCTTACGACGATGCCCGCGCAGAGAAGATCGAGGCTTACGTAGACAACGTTAAGCAGGAGCCTCTCATCGCAGAGCAGCCAAAGGCTGGCAAGATTGTTTCTGAGAAGGAGAATGCCAAGTTCGGATACAAGGAGCTGACACTGAGCAATGGTGCACGCGTATTGCTGAAGAAGACTAACCTGAAAGAGGGTGAGGTATTGTTCAACGGTTCTTCAAAGGGTGGTAAGTCTCTCTACGATGCAAAGGAGAGAGTTAACCTCGACCTGTTCAACGACGTGATAAGCTACAGCGGACTCGGAAACTTCAGCAGCACAGAGCTGCAGAAGGTTCTCGCCGGCAAGAACGCCAACGTGAACCTGTCTCTGGCTAACCTCCACGAGTATGTCAGCGGAAGCTGCACACCGAAGGATATGGAGACAATGTTCCAGATGAACTATCTCTACTTCACTAACATCAAGAAGGACGAGCAGGCTTTCAACTCACTCATCAACCAGTATCGCGCTGCCCTGAAGAACAAGTCTCTCTCTGCTGAGAGCGCTCTCCAGGACTCTGTAACATACACTCTCCACGCTCACGACGCCCGTCAGATTTCTCTCGAAGAGAAAGACCTCGACAACGCCAACTACGACCGCATCCTGCAGATCGCCAAGGAGCGCACTGCCAACGCTGCTGACTTCACATTCACCATCGTAGGTAACTTCGACGAGACTCTCGTCCGTCAGTACATCGAGACTTACATCGCTTCTCTGCCTTCAGTGAAGAAGGGCAAGAAGTTCGTTCACGAGAACTTCAACAAGATCTCCAAGTATGCTACAGGCACCGTGGACAACACATTCCACCGCAAGATGGAGACTCCTAAGTCTAACATCTACATGTTCTGGTATAACAACACCGTGCCATTCACTCTCGACAACTCTATCAAGGCCGACGCAGCCGGACAGGTGCTCGACATGGTATATCTGAAGACTATCCGCGAGGAGCAGAGCGCAGCATACTCAGCTAACGCCGGCGGTTTCGCCAACCTCGGCAACGACGTTCCATTCAACGCTATCTACGGCTACTGCCCTGTTAAGCCTGAGAAGAAGGACATCGCTATCCAGATCATGCGCGAGGAGCTGCAGAAGCTCGGTTCTACAATCGACGCTGACATGCTGAACAAGACCAAGGACCTGATGGTAAAACGCTATGAGGATGGTCTGAAGACCAACGGCTACTGGATGAACGTTATCCAGACATGGGACGAGAACGGTGTTGACATCAACACTGACTACGAGAAGCTCGTCAACGCCCTCACTCCAGCATCTGTTGCTAAGTATGTTAAGGACAACTTCATCGGCAAGAACAGCGTGAGCGTTATCATGCTCCCACAGGAATAATGATTTCACGCTGACAGAAATATATCTTAAAAAATCCCAGCC
>NZ_FR892534.1:0-5258 GCF_000436015.1 Prevotella sp. CAG:592
GCAAGCCCTAATGACCGATTTGGGTTTACGGTTGAGGCATCAGGTTGAACCTCAAAGCTAATTACCGATTTGGGTTGAATGACAGCTGATTGAGAAAAGTGTGTAGCTGTCCGGCATAATATATCGGGATATTGTATAGAGTGAACGTGTCGCCAGACGATTTGGATATATTGTCTGACGACATATTGCCGTTCCATAAGCGTAGAGCCACTCCCTCTTTTGATTCGTTCATGAACAGATGTAGCGACCGGAGTTTGGAATTGTTTCCCGTCTTTACTTCTATCGGCAGGAGATGTGACTTGTAGCGCAATAGGAAATCCACCTCTGCCTGTGAGTTCCTTGCTTCACGTACCCAGAATATACGCTTCTCACCAAATATGAATGAAGCCCCGAGCAGTTCCTGTGCAACTATATGTTCGGCAATGTCGCCGTTCCATAGTTCATCGGTATCGGTTGAAAACAGCAGATCATCTTGCATGCCGGCAACATAATTGACAAGCCCGGTGTCGAGCCATAGGAGTTTGGGACTTTTTTTCGTGTCCGGCAATATCGGGAACGATGCGGATGTCTGAGGATATGCCAGCTCGAGGAGTAATGTCTTTTCCAATATTCTGAAAGCATTGCTCACGTCGGTAGACTTAAATGAAGAATTTGAAAACTTGGCGAACTGTATTCTATGTCCGGCAAATCCCCATCCATAGTTTAGAATATAGCGTATGGTGTCTTGTTCCTTAGGCTTGTCGGCATATTTCTCCACATCATCCCGATACCCGGAGAGCAACGAATTGAATACTCCGTTGAGTCTCACGAAATCTTTGTGCTTGGCATAGTTGGCTACAGCCTCAGGCAATCCGCCTACAATCATATATTTCTTGAACAGATCAAGGGTATATTCATGCATGGATTGTGGCACAGAGATGTTACTTACCTGTTCTGCAAGGGTATTGTAGCCTGTAGCTGTCAGAAATTCCACAAAGGTGCATGGGTGCAGGGCCATATATTCAACTCTACCTACCGGAAAGGAGATGTGTCTTCCCATCAGACTCTCGAGCAACGATCCTGCAGCAATGACATAAAGGTCTGGTCGCTTCTCATAGAAATAGCGAAGTGACTGCACGGCATTTGGTTCGTTCTGTATTTCATCGATGAAAATAAGTGTGCGTCCACTGTTTGCTGTTGTTTTCGCTTTGAAGAAAATGCCAGACAGCAAATCTTCGAAGGAACTGTAGTTTGCAAACAAATTTGCGTTTTCCTTTTCTTCAAGATTTATGTATATGTAATATTCGAAATCTTTTGCAAAAAGATCTACAAGGGTAGTTTTTCCTACTTGTCGAGCTCCACGCAATACAAGAGGTTTCCTCTCTTCTTTTTCCGCCCATTGACGAAGGTAGTTGATGGCAATTCTTGTGAACATGTCTGAATCGTTAAAATCTGATTTTTGCGAAAACTGTAGTTTGCTTGTATTGAATAGTGTGTCTAAACTGCAGTCTTATCATGCACAAAGGTACGATATTTTTTTCAAATCCAAACCAAAAAACGGGTGGTTTTTAATCAGATCCAAACCAAAAACGATTAAAAACCGATACAAATCCAAACCTTCATTTGGGGAAAACCGATACAAATCCAAACCAACTTCAACAGGAATGTGGCGCAAATCCAAACCAAATGGCTTGTAAGAAAAAGAAATAAATCCAAATCATTATGATGAATTTGAGTCTCAAAGAATCATTATCATAATGGTTTGGATTTATTATGTTGTCAGTTTACGGGTAGACCGGTTTATGGATAGACCAGTTTACAAGTAAACGAACAGGCAGGGAGACTTACCATTTCTCTTCTAATTCCGTCTGAGAGGTAGAGAGGTAGTTCTTGTCGGCATCTGTTACGATGAGCACCCTGTCGCTGCTGCGCAGATAAGCACCGTCGTAGGTGAAGTCGGTTACTTTATTGTCCATTTCGCCAACAAACGACAGTTTGCCGTTCTGAGGATTCATCCACCATGCATGTTTCTTGTTGCCGCTGATTTTGGTGAGGTCTATAGACATCGGCTTGCCGCTGTAGTTGTATACCAGCATAAAGTCGCTGCCGCGCAGAGCGATGACACGGTCGTAGCGTTCGCCGTTCTGACCGGCGATTACGCTCTGGTCGCCCACCGCTTCAGTGAACGGGAAGGCGAGCATAAGCCATTTCAGGTATCTCATCTGTTTGTAGCCAGGGTCGTTCATGGCTTCCCACCATGGCTTTTCGGCTCCGAACGAGGCGAGCACTCCTGGACGCATGAACTGCATCACGGAGTTATGGCCGTAGGTATGTCCGAAACATCCGGCGAATACCGCCCAGTAGGCATAGCGGCGCACGTCGTAGTCCTGCCAGCGAGGAGCGGAGAAATCGTGCAGTCCCTGTGGAATGTCCTCATACGAAGGTTCACCGTCGATTACAGGTTTCAGTGGCTTCTTCTCAAAGCTCATGTCCACATAGCGCCAGTTGTCCTCCTCGGTATTGTCCTTTATGGTGTAGTCGCCGTCGCCGTTGCGCTGTCCGTAGCGGCGGTGACCGCTCTGAAACATGTTGAAGTCCATCCACTCGCGGTCGTTAAACCATCTTGCCGACGTGGTTCTGCCTCTTGGGTGGAAAGTCATGATATGGCGGTTGTCGTATTTCTTTATGGCACGGGCCAGAGCGTCCCACACTTCAGGCGACTTATCGCCGAGAATGTCTCCGCCTATCATCCAGATGATGTTCGGCTTGTCCTTGTATCTCTCACCCAGGAACTTGCCGTAGGCAACAGCCTTCTTCACGTCCATCTGGCCGATCATAGACCCCCAGATGCAGTCCATGGCGATATATATTCCGTTGTCGGCAGCGCGGTCTATGATGTAGTCCAGGTGTTCCCAGTATCCGTAGACACCCGGCTTTGACACCTTGCTGAAGTCGAACTCCTTGTTGTTGGCCTGCTGACCATAAACGTTGAAGGTTGGAATGGCGTTGAGCACCTGTATCTGCTCCACGTTGTAGCCCAGTTCGCGCTCTTTGGCGAGGAAATATTCAGCCTCGTCGCGGTTCAGCCTTTCCGGCAGCAGCCATGCGGTGTTGCCGAGCCAGAAAAACGGTGTGCCGTTCTCGTGTATGAGATAGCGCTGGTTTGCCGATACTTTCAGTTTGCCGTTAGACCATGGTTTGTATATGGTCTTCTTGGCAGCGTTTGCCATTGTCGTGGCGAGCAGCATGAAGGCTGCGATAAATAGAGATTTCTTTATTGTCATATTGTATTCGTTATTTTTCTTATATAATAAGAGGTTGTCAGTTTTTCGCCTTCAGTTCTATCGTCTGTCCCTTCTTGGTCGGTATGTCATAGACGTAAGACTTTCTGAGTTCTGGCATCTTTTCGATCTTTTCGGGATGGTTGATCTGCTGCTTCACGTTTGTCGGTGTGACGAAGAGTGGGTTGGGATTCTTGCCTTTGGCAGTCCGGAGTCCCTTGCCTGTGAGCGGTACGGCAGACCGTATGCGTAGGTTGCCGCCGTTTTCCGACTTTATCACAGCTTTCACGATGTTGTTCTCCTTCCATGTCATGCTCACCTCAAAACCGCCGCGTGCTTTCAGTCCGCTTACCGTTCCCTCCTTCCATGCGTCGGGCAGGGCAGGGAGCAGATATATGAAACCGTCGTGGCTCTGCATCAGCATCTCGGCGATGCCGGCGGCGCATCCGAAGTTTCCGTCTATTTGGAATGGCGGATGGGCGTCGAAAAGATTGGCATAGGTACCGCCTTTCTTCTTCTCGTTGCGCACCAGGGTTAGTTGGTCGCCGATGAGCTTCAGGGCATGGTTGCCGTCGAGGAGTCTCGACCACAGACACACCTTCCATCCCATGCTCCATCCCGTAGAGGGGTCGCCGCGATGAATCAGCGATGTGCGAGCCGCCGAAGCCAGTTCCGGTGTGCGGAACGGCGAAATCAGATTGCTTGGATACAGACCGTAGAGATGCGACACGTGTCGGTGTATGTCGTCGGGATTGTCCCAGTCGTCTTTCCATTCCTGCAACTGTCCCCAGCGTCCGGTCTGCAGAGGCAGCAGTCCGTCGAGCTTCTCCTGCAGACTGTCTGTGAATGCCTTGTCACCCTTGGCTCCGAGAATCCTCGATGCCTCTATCACATGGCTGAAGAGGTCGGTCAGCAGTTCGTTGTCCATCGTCACTCCGGCCGCCGTGGTGGCCTTGTGGAGATGCGGGTTCTCTGGCGACAGCGACGGACATATCATCCAGTTCCTGCCCGATGGATTTTTCACCATTATCTGGTTGAGGAATCGTGCCGCACCGCACATTATCGGATACACGCTGCTCAGGAAGTCCTTGTCGCCGGTATATAGATAGTGTTCCCACAGATGCTGGCTCATCCATGCCCCTCCCGTTGGCCATAGTCCAGAGGGAGCCTTGTCGATGGCTCCTGTCACTCGCCATAGGTCCGTGTTGTGGTGGAGCACCCATCCGTCAGCGCCATACATTATGCGGGCAGCGTCGCGTCCCGTCTCGCTCACGTCCTTGATGAGCGAGAAGAGCGGCTGGTTCAGTTCCGTGAGATTCGCCACTTCAGCCGGCCAGTAGTTCATTTCCAGATTTATGTTGCAGGTATATTTGCTGTCCCACGACGGCATCATCTTGTCGTTCCACAGTCCTTGAAGCGTTGGCGGCTGTGTGCCGGGTTGCGATGTGGAGATGAGCAGGTAGCGTCCGAACTGGAAGTATGTCTCTACAAGGTGTTCGTCGTTGTGACTCTTGAAATTCTGTATTCTCCAGTCCGTTGTCTTGTCGGCAAACTTGTCGTTGCCCAGGTTGAGGCTCACGCGGTCAAACTGCTCCTTGTATAGTGCCACGTGCTCCTTTTTCAGTCTGTCGAAACCACTGTCGAGAGCTCTTCTCAGAGTGCTCTCCGAGAGTAGCGTGTCGTTTCCGCTGATATCGTTGTATTTCTTGAAGTTTGTGGCGATGGTGAGGAATATGGTGGCTTCGTCAGCATCCTTTATCTGCAGCACACCGTCTTTGCTTCTGATTGTTCCACCCTTTAGCTGCGCCGTGGCGCGTCCGGTGAACTGCACCTTTCCCTTCAGTCCCTCGTGCCATCCGCTGATGCCGCTGAGCACAATCTCGTCGCCTTCCGACCTCACGCTGACGTCCTGTTGTGGCGATGTCATCTGTGCGTTGCATGTTATCATTCCCTTCTTGCTGGCAGAGAGCTTCACCATTATCACATTGCCGCTCAGCG
>NZ_FR892534.1:5273-24550 GCF_000436015.1 Prevotella sp. CAG:592
CCGCTCAGCGACGATATGTATTCGCGGCGGTATGTCACGCCGTTGGCAGTAAACTGAGTCACTGCCCTTGCCGAGTCGAGACTCAGTTCGCGGCGGTAGTCAGAATACTCTTCCAGTCCGGGAAAACTTACATACAGGTCGCCGAAAGGCTGGTAAGGCATTCCGGAGTTCGTCTTTGCCATGACATGAGCCGTAGCCATGTCTTGCGCCTCCTTGTATTTGCCCTGCCACACCAGTTCTCTCACCCGGGGCAGGTATTCCCGAGCCTCCGGGTTGGCGTTGTTGTTGGGGCGTCCTGCCCAGATAGTCTCTTCGTTGAGTTGCAGACGGTCGTTGGCAGGAGTGCCGTAGACCATCGCTCCCAACCGGCTGTTGCCCAAAGGCAATGCTTCCGTCCACATTGCTGCAGGCTTGTCATACCACAGTATGTGGCAGTTTCCGGTCTTTGTATCGTTGCCTTTTGCGAGTGTCGTCGTGGCGGCAAGAGTCAAGACCGCGGCTGATAGTATTATTGCTTTTTTCATCTCTTCAGGTTGGTGTGATTTCTTTTTTGTCTATGTTGCTTGTTTCCGATTATGAAGACATTATGATAATGTCAGGATAATCCATGTCTTTAATTTGACGTCGCTTCACCGCTTTTGTACCTATCGGTCTGCATCCGAGGGTAGGGATAACCATGACAAACATCCCCCAAAATGGAAATTCTGAAAATTCTTCATAAACCGTCAGATCGTCAGGTTTTTGCTGTAACGCATTTATATATTGGCTGTTGGCGACCAGATGGTTGTTTTCGATTGTCTGGATGGTTCGTTGTCATAAGCTGACATAGAGCGCTCCACATCTTCGGCAACGCCACATTCCTGACAGCAACAATGTTGTAAAAGGTAAATAGTCCATCTCCCATTTCTCACGTCTTTGCCCCTGATTTGAAACAAAAATAGAGGTAAGTTGCCCATGATTTGAAACAAAAAATATTCTTTTTGCCCCTGATTTGAAACAAAAAAGTTGTATCTTTGCCCATGATTTGAGACAAAAGATATGTTTAAACGCAAGATATTAAGCAAATTAGAAGCATGGAAGCGAGATGAAAGGCATAAACCACTCATCTTGAGAGGAGCCAGACAAGTAGGCAAGACAACAGTTGTCAACGAATTTGGTTCCCAGTTCGACAACTACCTATACTTCAACCTGGAAATGAATGAGAGCGTCAGATTGTTCGAGATGGATATTCCTTTGAATGATTTGGTCAATATGCTGTTTGCCAGTTTAGGCAAATCGCAACGAGAAGGCAGCACGCTCATTTTCATCGACGAGATACAGAATTCTCCAAAGACAATCGCTCTGCTCAGATACTTCTACGAGCAGAGACCTGACCTGTATGTCATAGCAGCAGGCAGTCTGTTGGAGAATCTTGTAGACGTAAATGTAAGTTTTCCTGTAGGAAGAGTAATGTATATGGCTTTGCGTCCTTGCTCCTTTTATGAGTTTTTGGGGGCCATCGGCAAAACCAATCTTCTTGCTGTTCTCTCACAGAAACCAGAATACACCGTTGCCTTTCATGAGCAACTCATGCATCATTTCAATCAATACACTATCATTGGCGGAATGCCAGAGGCTGTGCAGCGCTATGCAGAGACTCAAGACATCGTAGCCATAGAAGATGTGTACGAGACTTTGGTACAGGCCTACAAGGATGATTCTGAGAAATATGTCAGAGGCAATAAGCTGACAGAAGTCGTGCGCTTCATATTATCGTATGGTTGGGGATTTTCGGGCGAGACCATCACCTTGGGCAATTTCGCCAACTCGGGCTATAAGTCACGGGAAGTCGGCGAAGCTTTTCGTCTCTTGGAGAAAGCCATGATTCTGGAATTGGTTTATCCTGTATCTTCCACCCAAATGCCAATCATTCCTGAAACAAAGAGAATGCCCAAACTCATTTGGTTTGATACAGGTTTGGTAAACTATCAGGCAGGCATCAGAAAAGAGATCATAGGTTCAACGGATATGGTGGAGAGCTGGCGGGGACATCTTGCCGAGCAAATCACGGCACAAGAGCTTCTGTCGATAGAAGACCGTGTTGGACAGCACCGCTCGTTTTGGGCCAGACCCAACAATGGCGCCGAGGTTGATTTCATTTTCACCCACAACTCCAGACTCTACCCTATAGAAGTGAAGAGTGGTACCAATGCCCGTCTGCGTTCAATTCATGTTTTCATGGACAATTCTAATATAGACACAGCCATCCGTGTTTGGTCTAATCCATACTCTGTAGACAAAGTAATGACACCAAATGGCAAGGAATACCGATTAATCAACCTGCCGTTCTATCTGATTGGCAATCTACATCAGGTGTTGGATGAAGTTTTATGAGTAATAGTGAGCTGTTGCGAATTAAAAACAAACGAAAAACGCTCTTATAAAGAGCAAAAGACTGCAAGCAGTATATAAAAATACAATAAACTGGCTAATGACCGATTAGGGTTTAAGCGGTCGGATGTCTCGAAAGTACATATAGCAGGCTAATGAATATTTTGGGCACGGTTTGGGCACTGGTCGTGCCCACTTGGGGCAACGTGCTTGCCCCACATGGGTAACGTGCTTGCCCTACATGGGCACGGTGCTTGCCCCATTTGTGCACAATCCGTGTCCATTTCTTGATGTTTTGTTCTCCTTGCCTATATTTGGTGTTATGGTGTTCCGATGATGATTTACCAGTGATACTTTGATGATACTTCTATGATACTTTTCTGTAAAACATTCGGAAAAGTCTCATACGTCTAACCTGTTGGTTTAGTGGTCTTAAGGTGTCTGACAGAAGTCGGAAATGATACTTTGATACTTTTCTATCTGAAAAAACACTATACTTCTTTCCAGTCAGTCAATCCCTTTCCCTTGTCGTCCAGTTCTATGGCAAGAGCAGTTACCCGGCGTTTGTCAGCCTTGAAAGGTTCGACATGTTGCTTGGCTCTGATCTGTTCGGTGGCAGCGTCAATGCCGCCGTTGTTGCTAAGTTTCAATTCAAGGACATATATGATGTTGGTAGTTTCCACCACCATGTCAATTCTGCCCGTAGCAATCATCTTCTCCACTTCCACCCGGCAGCCGATGGCATTGAATATGGTGCTCAATATCAGGCGGTAGCGTTCCTCCATATCCATGCTTGCAAGTTTCTTGTTGCTGTAGGGCACATCCGCAATGAGGGCCTTCAGGCATTTCATGGCTTCGGTGAGATTGCCAAGCTTTAGGGAATACAACAACATACTTTGGGTTGTTATTACTTGTGCATTCGATTGCAACGTCAAGGCGGGCAAGACAATCTTGTATAGAGCCTTGCGGACTTCATAGTTGGGAATGCCGAGCAAATAAATGCCATCAAGATAATCCTTTATCGTAAGATATCCCGACTGATAGAGAAACAGTTCTGCTCCACCCCCTGTTACGTCAGAGGTCTCAAGGGTGTCGCGGTCTATCGGACAGTTCTCAAAATTTTTCAGTCTTATTTCCATATCATCAACAAACTTAGGAAGCAATGATGTTGCACCAGACGAAGCCCAATAGTTTCTCAACTTTGAATCAGCGAGAGAATTGATAAGACTAAACGGGTTGAAAACATCCACCATGTTGTCATGACTGAAATGGTAGCCATCATAATGAGCCGTCAACAGCGCTACAGCTTCATCGAAGGTGCAGCCCTCATATTCTGCCAGTTTGTTTATCTCGGGTCTGAAATCGCGCAGCATCTCGTCCTTGGTAATGCCGCAGAGGGCAGCATATTCTGGATCAAAACTGATGTTGCTCAGATTGTTGAGCACAGAGAAGAGCGAGATTTGAGTAAACTTGGTGATGCCTGTGATGAAGACAAACTTTTCGTATTTGTCGTCAGCTTTTAAGATAGCAAACACCTCCCTGTAGATGCTTGTGCATGCTTCGTGTTGAGGAGTTTTCCAGGAATGCTGCAATGGAGAGTCGTACTCATCGATGAGAATTGCCACTTGCTGTCCGGTCTGCTCATACGAACCAACTATTATGGCATTAAAGCGGTCGGCAAGACTGTCTGTTGGATTAGGAACCAATGAATATTCTTTTTCATATTGTCTGAAAATATTATTGAGATAAGAGCGCAAAGTGTCAGGTACTGCTCCTGCACGGCTCATATCGAGACGGATGACAGGTCGCTTCACCCATTCCGTCTCCAGTTCCATGATCTTCAACCCCTCGAAGAGTTCCTTCTTTCCTGTGAAGTAGGCTTCGAGTGTATCTACAAGCACCGACTTGCCAAAGCGGCGTGGGCGGCTCAGGTAATTATACTTTTTCCCCCTGTTGGCAAGTTGCCAGATAATGTCTGTCTTGTCAACATAAAGGAATCCTTCCTTTCTTATTTCCTCAAAAGACTGGATGCCAACTGGCAATCGTCTGTTATTCGTCTCCATCATAGTTCCCGATTTTTGTTTCCCCTTGCAATCTTTGCCGAGGTGCAACTAATCTTCTGCAAAGATAATGCAAACCGAGAGCAGAATATCAAGCTTGCTTGAATATTATGCCGAGGTGCAGCTTATCTTCTGCAAATATACAACAGTTTTCCCGATTTTCCATGCTTTTTGCTCCTTTCTTTGAACATAATTATGCTATAATGTTTTTATATAGCAATAATTATTGCTTGTAACAATTCTAAGAATCGTGCTGCATGACTGCCATCCATATGAACATGATGAAAACTGGAAGGGAATGGGGAGCGTGGTACGGGAGAAGCCACGGCGATAACTCCCCCACATCAGCATGGGATTGCAAAACAAATCTGCGTATTGATTCACGATGCAATCAAGTCCTGTTCCTATCATCGCCGACGTTCTAACCACCATTGCATCCTCTAGAGAAGAAAATTTACCTTCAGCAGTAGCTTCAGAAGTCAGGCGAAGATAATCATTATTAAAATTCTGAATATCATCAGAATAAGGAATATCACAGGAATTGATACCACCCTTCTTATTTTCCACGATTACGTTTATGGCGATAGAATTTTATTGCATCAATCGCCAGGAAGAGCCAAAGTCTTTTTCCGGAAGAATATAAACTCTCTGGTTCTCGATGCAGCACAGCCTATCGCCCAGCACAAAATCATATTGAATTTCCATCCCCTCTTCCTGCTTATTTTTTTATTGTGGAGTTGCCGCATGTGTGATGCAAAAGTTTTATTTTCTCGTTTATTATTTGTACATTTGCAATATATAATAAAATGAGATAATTATGAAGATACTTCCATACATCGGTTTCTGCTTTCTCTTGCTTTGTGCATTGTGCACAGGCGTTAACAGCTATCACAGAACTAAAAGCATTATAGCGCAGGACGTTAATCGGGCATTGGAGCAAGTGCTTGCGAAGATGCCTGATAATGTGGTCACTACAGATACTATTCGTTGCTATCGCAATTGCCTGACCATTGCTGAACTGAAAGACACGGCAGGCATAGCTATGCGCATTGTGCGTAGGGATGGACGCTTGGAGACTAAGCTTGTGGCTGAGGCTAACTGTAGCTTTGCCACTACATTCATGTTGTCCGACCAGAAGGCTTCAGGTTCTCTTCTCATGGTTGGAATGTTGTGGCTATTGGGCAGTTTGTGGTACGTCAGGAGGAATAGGCCAGCGTTGATAGTGCAAGGTCTGTCGTATGGAGGTATTGTGTTCAATAATGATAAGTTTATGACGCTTTCGGGCGAGCAGATTCATCTTACACCTATGCAGCATTCTCTGCTCGAAATGTTTATGACAGCAGACACTCATACACTATCCAAACAGGAGATTTGCGACCGGTTATGGCCTAAGAAGCCAGATGCCAATGACACGCTCTACACTCTGATAAGACGCATTAAACCAATCATAGAAACCAACAGCGATTTGAAAATCGAATCAGACAGGGGCAAGAGTTATAGCTTGAAACACAGATAGATAGGTCGTTGTCAGACAATTGTCAGGGAAATGTCAGACAGATAAATTGGCATTCTTTTAAGGAGAGCATAAATTTGCGCCAAGTTTAACCCACAAACGGTCATAAGGCCGTTGGATGAAAAAATGGTGCAAAATGAAACGATTGATTACACTTTCCATTATTCTCTCTTCCGCATACTGCGTTTATGCACAGGATGTGGAGAAAAACATCACACTCGGCGAGGTTACGGTGAAGGCAGCCAAGGTGGTGAACAAGTCAGACGGTATGATTATCTATCCGACGGATGCCCAGAACAGGCGTCAAACAATGTCTACAGCATACTTGAGAAACTCACACTTGCCAATCTGCGCATCGACAACATCAACCACACAGTCACAGCCATCGACAATAGGGGAGGAGTACAACTCCGGGTCAATGGCATCGTAGCGGGCAAACAGGAGATGCTGGCTCTCAATCCCAAGGATATAGCAAAAATAAACTTCATAAACAATCCTGGCGTACGTTATGGCGACGGCATAGCCTATGTGATAGACATCGTTACACGCAGGGCCGAGAGCGGCTATACTGTTGGCACAGACCTGACCACGGCACTCACCACATTGCAGGGCGATGGTATGGTTTATGGGAAATGGAACAAGGGCAGGAGTGAATGGTCTCTTTCGTATGATGTGAACGGATATAAATCCAAGGGGGCAAAGAGCAGCCAACTGGCAGAATACACCTTGACAGACGGCAGTATCTATACAGTCGAACGAAACGATGTAGAGTCGCTTCGAAAATCCATAGCCCATGATGCAAAATTGACCTATAACTGGGCAGATACAACTGCCACCGTCTTTCAGACATCATTGAGCGGAGCGTTCAACGATGCCCCAGACGACTATAATATAAAGGAAATAGCAGACGGCGCCCGCCGATATAGAGCCACGAGCCGGGATGCAGACAAAAGCTATTCGCCGGTATTGGATATCTACTTCTTCCGTCAGATCACTCCACGGCAGTCAGTTACCGCCAATGCCGTGGGTACCTATATCTCCACTCAGACCAGCAATTATTATGATGAGGGGAATCCATACCGGTATGATGTGGATGGCAAGACGTCTTCTCTTCTCGCTGAAATAATTTATGAGAACAGACTGAAGCCCTTCACGCTCTCGGCGGGAGGAAACTATAGTTACAAACACATCAAGAACGACTATTCCGGCGACGCTTCCTCTTTGACCAAGACGAGCAACAACCGCTTGTATGCCTTTGCTGAAATCAAGGGGACGATGCGGAAATTGCGCTACACGTTGGGAGCAGGAGCAAGCTATATCCATTACACTCAGAACGGTCATAGATATGACTTCCAGACATTCCATCCCAAGGTGTCGCTGACTTATGATATCAATAACAGCATGCAGCTGAGTTATACCTGTCAGATGCAAGACAAAGTGTCTCGCATCGCCATGACGAGCGATGTTATGGTCCGCACCAACAGTATGGAATGGACAGCAGGCAATCCCGACTTGAAGCCATCACACGATATGGACCACCGGTTGCAGTTCTCGTATAACACAAGCCGCTTGCAAACATTTGTAGAAGGCTACTACAAGCAATGCCTCAAACCGAATATGGCACATTATGAACGCACCGCCGACAACCAATTCATATATACCCAGAAAAACCAGAAGGAGATAGACGTTTTGAATGTCATGGCATACGCAGGCTATTGGATATTGCCCGAAAAACTACAGGTTGCCGCCAATGGAGGTGTGTACAGATGCTTCAATTTCGGCAACGACTATACACATTGCTACACCTCGTGGTTTTATGTTTGCAGCATCACTGCTTACCTCGGTAACATCACTTTGCAGGGATATGCAGATAACGGCAACCGCTTTCTGGAGGGCGAGTCGAAAGGCTACAATGCAGCCTATTCGGTTCTGAAAGCATCATACACATGGCGCAACTGGCAATTCTCGTTGTCGTGGGCAAATCCCTTGAACAACAACTACAAGGCATACGAGAACGAGTTGCTCAACCGCAATCTCTATAAGCATACAGTAGGCTATTCAAAGGGCAACGGCAATCAGGTGTCTCTGAATGTGTCTTGGCGATTGAGCAGAGGCAGCAAGCGTAATTCGGCAGAGAAGAGAATAAGTCTGAGTGATGCGGATAATGGTATACTGTGATTGACAAAGTGATATTATTCTGACCGATTGGGGCTGCAGCCAGAAATGAATTGCGAACCTATGCGCCGGATATGCTCAGGCGAACTCCAGATTGAGCAGTTCGCCGAGTTTCCCGACGGCATCATTCTCTTTGCAGAGCTTCAGGTAAAACTCCTTGGGGGAGAGAATACGCTTTATCTCCTCAGGACGAGCCAGACGCAGCGACAGTTCTATATCGTCGTTGCGGAGCTTCTGCACGAGAGTGTTGCGAACGCGGTTCTTTATTTTCTGCACGTCCTCCAGCAGCATCTTGTTGTCTATCACCACTTCAACCTTGGGGAACTCCGTGATGACAGGCGTGAGGTTCTTCATTCGCTTCGAGGTGCCCAGCATGTTGGGAGGCATACGGTTGCACATCAGCAGCCATTGCTGCAAGAGCATGTCGTCGTCGAAAGTCTCGTGCAGTCCGGTGGTAGCCTTCTGCTCCGGTTCCATTTCGTAAGTAGGCTTTTCCGGTCCTTTCATCAGATTGCCGAAAGACTTTCCTATCGACCCTAATTTCAGTGCCGGTCTGTGTTGAGGCTGTGTTACCGGCTGTGTGGAAGATACCGTAGAAGCGTTGCCCGGCGTTGCCGTGACTTGTGAAGATGCTGACGGAGCATTGTCTGGTGAGGACACAGCCACTCCCTGCACAGCTTTGTTCTCACCAGGCTGTGCTTGCGACGCAGCGGCAGCCACCTGCTGGACTGCCGTGTGGCGCTGCGCCGAGGCTATGAGTTTCTTGAACAGGCTTTTCAGTCGCTTGGGGCTGCGCCCCGCGACGCCGTCTTCGTCGGGCTGTGTTATCTGTGCCACGCGGATGAGCGTTATCTCCACGAGCAGTCGCTTGTTGCTGCTCTGGCGATAGTTGATGTCGCATTCGTTGAGGATCTTCAGTGCCGAATACAAGAACTTGGTAGGACATTTCTGTGCCTGCTCCTTGTATTTCTGAGCCTGTGCCTCGCTTGTCTGCAGCAGCGGCAATGTCTGCGTGTCCTTCGCCATCAGCACGTTGCGCACGTGGCTCGCCAGTCCGCCGATGATGTTGCCACCGTCGAAGCCTCTGGCGATGACGTTGTTGAGCAACACCATCACTTCAGCAGCCTTGTTCTCCATACATAAGTCTATGATGCGGAAATAATTGTCAGAGTCGAGCACGTTGAGGTCTTCAATCACCTTGGCGTAAGTGATGTCGCCCTGACAGAAGCTCGCTGCCTGGTCGAACACCGAGAGGGCGTCTCTCATTCCGCCGTCAGCCTTTTCGGCTATCACGTTGAGAGCCTCTTCCTCATATTTTATCCCCTCCTTCTCAGCCACCATCTTCAGATGGTTCACGATGCCCGGCACCGTCATGCGCTCGAAGTCGTAAATCTGGCAGCGCGACAGGATGGTGGGCAGAATCTTGTGCTTCTCCGTTGTCGCGAGGATGAAGATGACGTGTGCCGGCGGTTCTTCGAGAGTCTTCAGAAAGGCATTGAAAGCTTGTGTGGAGAGCATGTGCACCTCGTCGATGATGAACACCTTATAGCGTCCCACCTGGGGCGGGATGCGGGTCTGGTCCATCAGCGCCTTGATGTTTTCCACCGAGTTGTTGCTTGCCGCATCGAGCTCAAAGATGTTGTATGAACGCTGTTCATTGAACGCCTTGCAGCTCTCGCATTCGTTGCAGGCCTCACCGTCGGCAGTGGGGTGCTGGCAGTTTATCGCCTTGGCGAAGATGCGGGCGCATGTGGTCTTACCCACGCCCCTCGGTCCGCAGAACAGGTAGGCATGGGCGAGCTTTCCGCTTCTCACCGCATTTTTCAGAGTGGTGGTGAGAGCCGACTGTCCCACGACGGAGTCGAACGACATGGGGCGGTATTTTCGTGCCGAAACAATGTATTCTTCCATAAATAAATATAAGATTTCGCTTATTTTCTTGCAAAGATAATGTAATTTCGTTCAATTGAGCTATCTTTGCACGAAAATTATGATACACTAATTCTATAAAATAAAACAAAGACAATGAGTCGCATCAACCCTCTGTGGAGATTTATGTCGCACAACATTTATTGGATAACAACGATAATTGGTGTGCTCATCGTTGCCGTGCTCGACGAGAACAGCTTCCTGACCCGCATGAAATATGACATGCAGATAAGCGACCTGGAGGAACAGATCGATGAATACAACAGTCAGTATGAGCGCGACGGCCAGAAACTGAAGGAACTTCGCCGCAATCCAAGGGCTATCACCAAGATTGCACGCGAGAACTATATGATGAAGGCCGACGACGAGGATATCTTCGTGTTGAGCGACGACGAGAAACAAGAGACAAGCAAGAATGAAACAGCTGAATAGAACGCAAAGCGCCATGATGCTCATAGGAGCATGCCTGATGGTGGTGGGAGCAGCTCTCTATGTTTTTGGAGAGCAGACCGTAGCACCCTGTATCTTCACTCCAGGCACACTGATGTTTGCCGCCATGCAGTATATGCAGAAATATACCGGTACCGACGTCACCATGCGCCGACTGAGAAGAATCATGCTCACCGGAGCTGCATTCTTCATCATCTCAGCGCTGCTGATGGTGGAGAACGCATATCACGTGGTATTCCCTCTGTTTGCAAAGACAATCAACGGATACACATCATACGTGAAGTACATCCACAACAACTGGGTGGTGACCCTGCTGGTGGCTGCCGTGCTCCAGCTCTATTCCACACACCGCATCTCATCTGAGCTCCAGAAGAACAAACAGCGTGAGGCATAAACGACCTGGACTTGCAGCGTTGACATGGAAATGACAAACATGCGGATGCTGTGTCGTAAAGACTAAAAAAAGCTAAAAACAGGGAACCTTGTTTTAAATAGAATAAACATATTTCCATACATCCGTAATACGACTTACATTTGTATGGAATTTCAAAAACAGATATGAATAAGATATTTTACTCTCTCATCGTTGCCATAGCAATGATACTCACATCCTGTGCCGGAACATACGATATCAAGGGCACATCCAACGTGTCGGTGCTCGACGGCAAGATGCTATACCTGAAGCAATATCATGACAGCGACCTGAAGAACATCGATTCTTGCGACGTCGTTCACGGACAGTTCGGCTTCAATGGAAGACTCGACTCCGTAAGGATGGTGACACTCTTTATGGACGACGAGAACATAATGCCTGTAGTACTGGAGTCAGGAAGCATCAACGTGAAGATTGACAATGGATCGCAGAAGGTGAGCGGCACGCCGCTCAACGACAAACTCTCTGAATTCATTGAGAAATACAACCAGCTCGAGATGCAGATGAACGACCTCGCACACAAGCAGAGCCAGGCGATAATGAACGGTGAGGACGAGAATACCATAAACCAGAAACTCGCAATCGAAGCGCAGCAGATCACTCAGAAGGAGGACAAGCTCATCACATCATTCATCTGCGACAACTTCGACAACGTGCTCGGTCCCGGAGTGTTCTTCATGATGACTATGGGATACCCGATACCGGAACTCTCGCCATGGATAGAAGACATCATGAGCAAGGCGACGGACCACTTCAAGAACGATGCCTACGTGAGGGACTACTATCAGAAGGCACAGCAGAACCAGGAAATATTGAACGGCATGGCAACGCCAGACGGACCGGCTCCGCAGCCGGCGGCAGGACCACAACCCACCGATGCTCCACAGCAGCCGATGGACGGACCGACGCCAAACCAGTTGGCACAGCCTGCTGAATAACTCCATAAGCCAAGGCTGGTCCTGAGAGGTAAAGATTCTTCAGGACAGGCCGTAAACTTTTATACCTTACTTGAATAATGAAGACATTGATTACAGGAGCTACGGTCGTGAACGAGGGAATGGCAGTCAAGGCAGACATTCTGATTGAAGACGACCGAATAGTAAGCATACTGAGCAATGGCGAAACACCCCGGGACAACTACGACGAAACAGTAGATGCCACGGGGTGTTTCGTATTGCCGGGAGTGATAGACGACCATGTGCATTTCCGTGACCCCGGACTGACACACAAGGCAGACATGCAGACGGAAAGCAGGGCAGCGGCATACGGAGGAGTGACGACATATTTCGACATGCCTAACACCAAACCTCAGACCACCACACTTGCCGACCTTGAAGATAAACTCGATATGGCACGGCAGAAGAGTCACGTGAACTATTCCTTCTTCATAGGAGCTACAAACGACAATATCGACCAGCTGCTGAAGGTGGATACAAAGAAGGTGCCGGGAGTGAAACTCTTCATGGGATCGTCAACGGGAAACATGCTCGTTGACCGTGAGAAGGCGTTGCGGCAGATATTCACCAAGGTGAAACTTCCGATAATGACACATTGTGAAGACACCGGCATCATCAACCGGAACATGGCTGAGGCAAAGAAGAAATGGGGCGAAGACCCCGATATCTGCCACCATCCGGAGATAAGGTCGGTTGAGGCATGCTGGCAATCCACAGAACTCGCCGTGAAACTGGCAAAGGAGAGCGGAGCGCGACTCCATGTGGCACATCTCACCACGGAGAAGGAGCTGGAGCTCTTTGAGATATATTCAGAGAAGGAAGTGCTTGCCGCTGCGGGCAGCGACGGATTCCCCAAGATTACGGCAGAGGCTGTGGTGGCACATCTTGTATTCACCGATGCCGACTACAAGACTCTTGGAGCAAGGATAAAATGCAATCCGGCAGTGAAAACCGCCGCCGACCGCGATGCCCTGCGTGCCGCTCTTACAGACGGACGTATCGCTGTGGTGGGGACAGACCATGCTCCACATCTCATAGAAGAGAAACAGGGTGGTTGCCAGAATGCCATGTCGGGAATGCCGATGCTTCAGTTCTCGCTCGTCACGATGCTCTCGCTCGTAGACCAGGGTGTGCTGACGGTGGAGAGAGTGGCAGAGCTGATGAGCCACAATCCGGCAAAGCTCTTCGGAGTGAAAGACCGCGGATTCCTGCGTCCGGGCTACAAGGCAGACATCGTGGTGGTGCGTCCAGGTGTGAAATGGACGTTGACAAGCGAAGACATACAGAGCAAGTGCAAGTGGAGTCCGTTGGAGGGCAAAACCTTCGGATGGAAGGTGGAGCATACCTTCTGCAACGGTCACCATATATATGATAATGGAAAGTTCGACGATTCGGTGCATGGCGAACAGGTGGAGTTCGACCATTCTTCCAACTAATAACGAAATAGAATAATGATAGTAAAAATACTGATTCCCATACTGCTGCTTCTGCTGGTTTCCGATGTTTACGTATATCTGCATTTCCTTCGCTACATGAAGCGCAACAAGATAGCAGCCATTACAGCTTGGGCGGCACAAAGCGTGGCGATGGTGGCATATAGCGTGGTGATGGCAGTTCAGCCGGATTTCGCTCCGGCAGACATGGATAGTCTCAACTTCTATCTCCTGCTCCTCGGAGTATGGGCAGTGCCGAAGTTCGTCTTCACGGTCTGCTCCATCCTGGGATGGGGACATTGCGTCTATCACAAGACAAAGACAAACTGGGGCAACTATGCAGGAATTCTGGCAGGGGTCTTCTTGGCTGTCGTTTGCGTGTATGGTTTCACCAAGGGATTCAACAAAGTGACGGTGCGCCATGTCACCTTCGAGTCGGCAGATCTGCCAGAGGCTTTCGATGGCTACCGTATCGTGCAGTTCAGCGATGCCCACGTGGGTACATATACAGGACAGAGGGCTTTCATGCTGAAAGTCGTGGCAGACAGCATCAACAGTCAGAAGGCAGACATGATAGCCTTTACCGGAGACTTGCAGAATATGCGCCCTTCAGAACTCTATCAACACGAGAAGACCCTCGCTTCCCTCAAAGCGAAAGATGGCGTGTTCTCCGTGCTTGGCAACCACGACTATGCCTATTATGTAAAGGCAACCGAAGCAGAGCGGCGTCATAACTGTCAGGAGATGAAGGATGTGCAGCGCAGGATGGGCTGGAAACTGTTGCTCAACGACAACTGTGTGATACGTCGCGGCAACGACTCTATCGTTGTGGCTGGAATGGAGTTCGAGGGCGAGAGTCCGAGAGTGCCGAGTTTCGGAAACTTGAAGAAGACCCTCCATGGCGTCAATCAGAAAGGTGCGTTCATACTCATGCTTCAGCATGATCCGACAAGTTGGCGTACCGACATACTACCGCATTCCACTTCGCAGCTGACGCTCAGCGGACATACCCATGCCGGACAGATGAAGTTCTTCGGCTGGTCGCCAGCCTCACTGAAGTATGACGAATGGGGAGGGTTATATACCGAGGGCAGACGTTCCATCAACGTGAGCTGCGGTGTGGGAGGTTTCGTCCCATTCAGACTTGGATGTCCTGGCGAGATAGTAGTCATAGAGCTGAAAAAGCATAAATGATATTTGTGCAAATAGTGTTCTTATTGTTAAAAAAGATATAATATTCCGATGCCTCATAATAAGGTTTCGGAATATTTTTTTATCTTTGTAGCGATAAAAAATATCCCCACAATTATGATAGTATCAGTATTAGTTATAATCAGCATCTCGGTTTCCGTATTCTTCTGCATAAAGTAGAATACCGATCAGTTTCGTGTCTGAAACAGGAGACCCGTTTAATGAAGTCTGACGCTTGACGGCGTTTGACTTCAAGTATACCATTCCATGGTTTTGGAATGGCATTGTTGGCAGGTGCTTGCAGAAAATCATAAGTCCAACACTCTGACTTCCGCATTTGTCATCTTCTGCACATCCTTCATTTCCTTGTTGTAATAAACAGCCTGTATAGCCTTGTTTATTATTCCATGTCCAACGGCAAGGACTGTCTGTCCGGGATATTCTCGCTTTATCAACTCAAGAAAATCCCGTGCCCTCGCCTTCAGCGTGTCGAGAGATTCCACATCGTCAGGCCACACTTCGTCTTTCAGGTCTGGGATATATCGTCCGGTGAAGCTTCCCCAGTCGCGTTCTCTCAGCAGTGGAGTGGTGCGCACATCCGCATGATGCGGTTCGGCGATAATCCGGCAGGTGTCTATAGACCTCTTCAGATCGCTCGACACGAAAGCGTCGAAATGCTTCTCTGCCAGTTTCTTTGCCACTTCCTTCGCCTGTTCTATACCGTGGTCGTTGAGTCTGCCCGGTGTCTGTCCCTGCATTATCTTATTGGCGTTGTCGTAGGTTTCGCCATGCCTTGTGAGATATAGTCTTGTCATATTCCAAATGTTCTTTCTGTTTCTTCCGCAAAGATAACGCAAACCGAATGCATAATGAAATAAATGTATTTGTTTCTTATGCTGAGGTGCAGCTTATCTTATGTAAAGATAGGAAAATAAAATAGAATAGCCGTAATGTAGTGCCCTTAGTGTCGTTTTATGTGCCGTTTTTTTTAGCTTTGCATCGTGCGTAGATGATGCCATAGCTTCATGACATTATCCAAGTCAACGGTGATTACAGCTGGCATGATGGTTACAAAACGCCCCGTGCCGACGTCTTTGTTATTAAAGAGGGCAATCTCCTGTATATGCCCACTTTAAGAATCAGGAAATAAGAAACCACATTACACTAAATGAAGAAACTACTATTTTCAGCAGCCGCTGCCATGATGCTTGTCCCAAGGGCAGGCATGGCGACGGACATTTTCGTTTCGACCTCGTTTCATGAACCCGCCAACGAAGGACTGCGCTTCATCTATAGCCGCGACGGCATACATTGGGACAGTATTCCCGGCACCTTCCTCAAGCCGGAGGTTGGCACGCAGAAGGTGATGCGTGACCCGTCGATAGTGAAAGGTCCCGACGGCACATACCATTTCGTGTGGACCTGTAGCTGGAGAGGCGACAGAGGATTCGGATACTCATCGTCGAAAGATTTGATACACTGGACACCGGAGCGTTTCATCGAAGTGATGAAAGACACCACCACCGTCAATGTGTGGGCGCCTGAACTCTTCTACGACGACGTGAAGAAGCAGTATATGATAATATGGGCATCCTGCATACCGGGAAAATTCCCCGACGGTATAGAGGAACACAAGAACAACCACCGTCTGTACTACTGCACTACAAAAGACTTCAATACTTTCTCTGAGACCAAACTCCTTATCGATCCCGGTTTCAGTTGTATCGACGCTACGATGGTGAAAAAGGGAAAAGACGACTATGTGATGGTGCTGAAAGACAATACCCGCAAGCAGCGCAACATCAAGGTGGCATTCTCAAAGACACCCTACGGTCCGTGGAGTGAGGCTTCAGAACCATTCACACCGATGTATAGCGAAGGTCCGTCTACGGCATACGTCAACGGATGGTGGTATATATATTACGACTGGTATCGCCAGTTTATCTATGGCGCACAGCGCACGAAGGATTTCAAACACTTCCAGGACCATACGGGAGCCGTTTCCTTCCCCGACGGTCATAAACACGGCACCGTGTTCATGGCACCGGAGGAACTTGTGGAGAACCTTATAAAATACAACAGCAGTGCCGTCCACTACACCGGCAACGACATTTCCCTGCCATCGCGCCATGACGGCGGACTCTCCCCCGTGGTGGGAGTGCATAGCATACAGACCATGCGTGCCGAAAAGGGAGCCACATACAACCACCAGCCGATGATTGCATACTGGAAGGGAAAGTTCTATATGCACTATCTCACTGACCCACGCAGCGAGCACGAGCCGCCAGGAGTCACCATGCTGCAGACCTCTACTGACGGATACACATGGACGGACCCAGTAAAGCTGTTCCCTGAATACAAAGTGCCCGACGGATTTGAAAAGCCTGAAAAATATCCGGGCCTGAAGGCAAAAGATCTTATGGCTATCATGCACCAGAGAGTGGGGTGGTATGTATCGAAGAAGACAGGCAAGCTCCTGGCTATGGGCAACTACGTAGTGTCGATGACACCGAAAGACAACCCCACCGACGGCAACGGCATCGGCAGAGTGGTGAGGGAGATAAAGAGCGACGGCACCTTCGGTCCCGTATACTTCATCTACTACAACCACGGCTTCAATGCCGGCAACACAGACTTCCCGTACTACAAGAAATCCAAAGACAAAGCCTTCGTCAAGGCTTGCGATGAACTGCTCGCCGACCCGATGGCACGCATGCAGTGGGCTGAAGAGGCTGACCGCGGCGATGACATACTGCCGCTGAAGACACCATATAAGGCATTCTCAGGCTACACGCTGCCAAACGGATGGAAGGTGGGACTCTGGAAACACGGCCTTACCACCATCAGCTGTGATGGCGGCAACACATGGCGCACTCCGGCAAAGCGCGCTCATGGCTTCGTGACATCCACAGGAAAGATTTGGGGGCAGAGACTTTCCGACGGAACTTATGCCACGGTATATAATCCTGCGGAATACAGATGGCCACTTGCCATCTCGCTGAGTGCCGACGGACTGGAATATACGACGCTGAATCTTGTCAACGGAGAGATAACCCCAGAGCGCCATGGTGGTAACTACAAGAACTACGGTCCGCAATACACCCGTGGCATCCAGGAGGGCAACGGTACTCCGGCAGACGGAAACATGTGGGTCACCTACAGTAACAATAAGGAGGACATGTGGGTTTCGCGCATCACAGTGCCTGTACAGACTGCGGCAACATCTCATGCCGATACAGACTTCTCTGAATATTCAAAGCTTGCAGATATGGCAGACTGGAACATCTATTCTCCAAAGTGGGCACCTGTTGCTCTCGATGGGAAATGGTTGAAGCTGTCAGACAAAGACCCTTACGACTATGCCAAGGTGGAACGTATGATACCTGCCACAAAGGAACTTACCGTAGAGTTTGATGTCCAGGCAGCACAGAACGGTCACGGAGAGCTTGATGTGGAGTTTGTCGACGCCAAAGGTCAGGCTTGCTCCCGTATAGTGCTCGACTCTCTCGGAGTGATGAAGGTGAAGGGCGGTCCGCGTTTCGGTACCATGCTCAAGAACTATAAGGCAGGAGAAACCTATCGTGTGAAGGCTGTTCTTTCTACCGACATGCATGCCGGCACATATTATATCAACGGCAAGAAAGTGTGTCAGCGCCAGTTCGACACTCCTGTGGAGGCAATAACAAGGGTGGTGTTCCGCACCGGTCCGCTCTTTGCAGAGCCAAACAACGAGACTCCGGCAGACCAGTATTTCGACATGCCGCGTGCCGACGAGTCGGATCCCGTGGCTACATTCTCTATCGCAAATGTGAAGACCTACGCTGCTGATGCTGACGGGCAGGCTGCTGTGCTGAAGTTCGACGACTACAAACACTACATCGACTACTTCAATACGATGGAGGACGAGAACATCGCCAACGCTATCCCCAACAGCAAGGCGGCGGAATGGATGAGCAAGAACGTGCCGCTCTTCGACTGTCCGCAGGATAATTTCCGTGAGATGTATTACTACCGTTGGTGGACTCTGCGCAAGCATATCAAGCGCACCCCAGTGGGCTATGGTATGACGGAATTCCTCGTGCAGCGTTCGTATGCCGACCGCTACAACCTCATTGCCTGTGCCATCGGCCACCACGTGATGGAGACCCGATGGCTGCGCGACACAACATACATCAACCAGATTCTCAACACCTGGTATCATGGCAACGACGGCAAGGCGATGCAGAAGATGGATAAATTCAGCTCCTGGAATCCTGCCGCAGTGTATGAGGCTTATAAGGTGAACGGCAACAGGTCGTTTGTCGACTCTCTGAAGCCTTCGCTCGAAGAGGAGTATGCTCGTTGGCAGAAGACCCACCGTCTTGACAACGGACTCTACTGGCAGGAGGATGTGCGCGACGGAATGGAAGAGAGTGCCAGCGGAGGTAGAAGGAAAAAGTTTGCGCGTCCTACGATTAACAGCTATATGTATGGCAACGCCATGGCTCTCGCCGAGATGAACAAGCTTGCTGGTGATGAGGCTAAAGCTGCAGAATACAACAAGGAGGCTGCAGAACTGAAAGAGCTTGTGGAGAACAAGCTTTGGAACGGTAAACATGAGTTCTTTGAAACGTTACAGACCGATACTCTCGCAAATGTACGCGAGGCTATAGGCTTCATACCGTGGTATTTCAATATGCCTGACAACAAAAAGTATGATGCCGCGTGGAAGCAGGTTACCGACGAGAAAGGCTTCTCTGCCCCTTACGGTCTTACCACCTGTGAGCG
>NZ_FR892534.1:24588-40821 GCF_000436015.1 Prevotella sp. CAG:592
CGCACCCATGGAACGGGCACCTGCGAATGGGACGGTGCCGTATGGCCTTTCGCCACGAGTCAGACGCTGACGGCAATGGCAAACTATATAAACAACTACCCGGAGCCTATTGTAGGCAGCAAGGAGTTCTTCCATGATATGGAGGTGTATGTAGAGAGCCAGCACCATCGCGGCAGACCATATATCGGTGAGTATCTCGACGAGACAAACGGCGCATGGCTTATGGGTGACCGTGAGCGCAGCCGCTATTACAACCACTCCACCTTCAACGATCTGATGATAACAGGCATCGTAGGACTGCGTCCGCAGGCAGATGGCAGCATTATCGTCAATCCGCTTGTGCCGGAAGGAAAATGGGATTATTTCTGTCTTGACAACGTCCGTTACCACAACCATAATATAACTGTGGTTTACGACAAGACAGGCACCCGCTACCATCAAGGCAAAGGACTGTCGTTGCTCGTTGACGGAAAGAAAGTGGCCCAAAGAGACACGCTCGGGAAGCTCGAATATAAATTTTAGTTATCGTTATTAGGACAATATTGCAGCATATAAATATTAATCCCCGCCAAGTCGATTTTGTACTTGACGGGGATTTATTATCAGCATTTGCAGTTACAATGATTTCCATTGTTCAGCCTTGTATCATGCAATTATTTATTCATTGTAATACATGTTATATCGCTATTTTCAGAAATCACAATAAAAAGGCTGTCTAATGTCACCTGTTGACGTGACTTACACACCATTTATACTGACACAAGGTTAATAAACCTTATAGAAGTAACTTTTATTAGGTTTTTACTCAATACGATTTCTACGTTTGACGATTATTTATTAACTTTGAAGCCTAATAAAAACAGCAAAATGAGCATATAATACGAGATATTTTCAACAAAGAACTTTAACGGCACTGGCAAGGTGAAAAAAAATGCACGATTTGAACGTGCCAAGTTCTCGTCTAAGTCACAACAATAATGCCAAAAAAGAATTGCTGACAAAAATTAAATAATACCTTACGACGAACAACTTGTCGATGTATTATCTAAACAAGTAGTAGCAACAATGACCGAATATAGTAAATTTATTGATGAACTTCTAAAACCAAAAATCCAAGAAAAAACAGTCGTTTTAGACTTGTTTGCAGGATGTGGAGGACTGTCCTTGGGTTTTGAAGCCGCAGGCTTTAATACTATAGGATTTGAAATGGTGCAAGAAGCAGTTGACACATATAACGCAAATCTTAATGGAGTGTGTTATAATCAATTTCTGGAAGTTGGCTTCAATTATCCAGAGATTGATAATATAGGTATAATAATAGGAGGGCCGCCATGCCAACCATTTAGTAGGTTCGGCAACCAAAAAGGCATGGAAGATGCAAGAGATGGCTTTCCTATATTTATAGATGCAGTTCGCCGAATACAGCCTAAAGTGTTTGTATTCGAGAATGTTGCCAATATCTTAGGTAGACACAAATGGTATTTGGATTTGATTGTTAAAGAACTGAATGATTTGGGGTATTATATTGATTACAAAGTGCTTAATGCCGTCAATTATGGTGTTCCCCAAAGACGAGAAAGGCTTATATGTGTGGGGCATAGAGCATTTTTCCGTTTCCCGACAATAGAAAACCACAAAAGAACAGTAGAAGATGCTATTGGCGATACAATGTTGAGCCCAGAGCCTGAAAGTAAAATTCTTACACCGCGACAAGATGAATACATTGCGGTTTACGAAAAGAAATCACATTGTGTCAATCCACGAGATTTGTATCCTGACAGACCAGCACGCACAATCACATGCAGGAATTTGGCTGGAGCCACAAGTGATATGCAACGAGTAAGACTTGTAGACGGTAGACGAAGACGCATTACCGACCGTGAAGCAGCTCGCCTTCAGACATTCCCTGACTGGTTTGAATTTTCAGGTACAGAAACTAAGAAATTCTATCAAATAGGAAATGCCGTGCCTCCACTACTTGCATACAAAATTGCATTACAAGTAAAGGCTACATATCATATGGAACAGCAAACAACAGATTATATAAGAAATAGAATTATTCCAAACAGTTTATTCGCAATATGATAATAAAAATACAGACTGGTACACCGACAAAAGTAAAGAATTTGGTATTCAATATTTTGGATGTATTTAAGCTCATTGGTATACCTGTTGACAATACAGACCGTAAATTAGAACGTATGGCTAAAGCATGCCTTGCTGTTGGAAAGATCAAGAAGGATTTCTCGGAAGCGTGTTCTTTTGAAGACGGTTTTACAAGAACACGTGATATAATAGCTTTTGAGAATGAATATCTTGGTGAAGACATATCATCAGGTTCGTATGATGATATACGACGTCAAGACTTAAAACTATTGGTTGAAGCTGGTATCATTGTGAATTCTTCTTCAACAGAAGAACAAGCGACAAACAATCCATCGCGCGGTTATGGCTTAAGCACATCATTTGCGAATCTGCTACATTCTTTTGGTTCGTCAAGATGGGAAATACTTCTAAACGAATTTAGAAAGGAAACGAAGTCTCTCAAAGAAGAATTGGAAAGACGCCGTGATTTACAGAAAGTCCCAGTTACGCTTCCAAATGGAAAGACAATAGTCCTGTCATATGGAGAGCATAATAACTTGCAGAAAGCCATCATAGAAGTTTTCCTTCCTTTGTTTGGTTTCGGTGCAGAAGTATTATATGTTGGAGATACAAAAGACAAGTTCTTGCACTTGGAAAAAGCAGAGTTAGAGAAAATAAAATTCTTTACGCTGGAACATGAAGAATTACCTGATGTCGTGGCATATAGCCGAGAGAAAAACTTACTTTATCTTATTGAAGCCTACCATTCAACAGGTGAATGGGATGAAATAAGAGTTAGGAAAGTGAAACGTAAATTGGAAGAATCTGGCTGTACAGCAAATATCATTTTCTTTACAGCATTTGAAAATAAAAATATATTCAAGCAAAAGGCGAAAGATATTGCATGGGAAACAGAAGTGTGGATAGCAGATTCACCAGAACATCTTGTACATTTTAATGGGTATAAATTCTTAGAATTGCATAAGTAAACAGCCAAAAAAATGAAACAAGACAAAACACTACACAAGATAGTTCAGAAACTAAAAAGGGAAGAACTCATAAGGTATGCTTCAAACTTAGGTTTGAAACTTGATGAAGAATTGGACATATCCAAGTTGCGCAATGCATACATAGAGTTTATCCTGTCACATCCGAAGGAGTTGCTTATGATGCTGCCAATGGCAGACCTACAGCTCATCAGCAAGGCAAAAAATGTCAAAGCAGGAGTGGGTGTACCGAGAGTGGATGACCATCTTACGCCAATTATGGTAATGTATGGATTGGCAGATATGGATATACTACAGGAAGACTTCTTTACCGTCACCATTGCTGAGGATTTACAACCGCTACTGGTGCAGCATATAGACTGGGCTTTGGGAAATGAGCATAACCGGTTGCGTATGAGCGTGGAATTCATAGTCGAGGGATTGGCTAACATCCTTGGCATCATTACGCAAGATGAAATCAGAAAGCAACTCAAAAATCTTTTGCAGAATGATAGTAATGAAAAAGCGGCTAAAGCACTTGATGCAGTACGCCAATATTCATTACTGCTTGACAGTATGGAATATGCAGGAAACCTTGAAAATGCAAAGGATGAGGATCTTCGATTCGTATCAAGGTACGGATGGGAAGACAAACGGAGGATGGAACAGTTCATCACCGGACATTCCAGAAATATTGATTCCACACCGGATTTCTCTGTCGGAGAATTGACGAAATCATCAGGAGTTGTTTTTCCTGTCGTTCCCAATCCGAAGATGGACGAATTTATGCATTTTCTCACTTGTCGGATAGGGCTTGACCAAGCCTACGCATATATCGTCTGCTTCAATCTGTGGTATTACAAGATACACTATGGTGAATACTCCCATGATGATATGTCGATGGAGCTTTACTTTCTAAGTCATGTACTGACAGAAAGAGAGCAAAAACTGACAGACAGAATGGCGGAAGAATGGATGCAGCGTCTTGCGGACTTTGCCGACAATATGCCGCTATGGCATCTGCGAGGATTCACGGCTACAGACTATCCGGCAGAAGCCTTTGTTTCGAAACAGTCAACCAAAGAACCGTTAGGCGCTATGTTGAGAAAGGTAAAGAAAGAAGCCTATCTGATTAAAGATATATTCAATGCAAAGGAACAAATATCCGACCAAACAAAACAATCAAAGGAGGATAATCCATGGGCTGTTCAGAAAATCGGACGCAACGACCCGTGTCCCTGTGGCAGCGGCTTGAAATTCAAGAAGTGTCACGGAAAAGGTGTGTAGAACCATACATTCATTAAACCAATGAAGAAAGAAATCAAAAAGGTAATACAGCAAATACCCGTTAAAGAACTGCGGAAATTTGTGATGCAACAGATTGGAGAGAACCCCCAAAATCAGATCGCTTTCCTAAGATATTTTGATGACTATTTCACTGAGAAAAAATCGGGAGATTTGTACGTAGAACAGGTGGAGGATGCTTTCTGGAATGCTGCCATAGAGGATGATAGGGTAAGTTTCTCAGCCCAAAGTCGTTTGAGTAGTGAAATTTATGATGTTGTGGAAAAGGTACGCAAGCTCATTCCCAGGGGCAATCCTGAGCCTGCCATCGAAACAGGCTTTACCATTATAACAAATGGTATCGACCTAATCAACCATAACAATGACAGTTTTGGCTATTTAGGAACTATTATGAGGTTTGGATTGGAATTGCTGCATGATGTAGCAAAACTTGAACTTGATGACAAATGCCGAGAACTGTTCCGAGACTATTGCGAGGATTGTCTCAAGAGTGGAATTTTTAGTGGTTGGGATTGGAATATCGACATATATGAATGTCTGATAGCTCTTTTAGAGATACCTAAGGAAGCAAAAAAACTTATCAAGCGTATAGAATGCGATGAGTGTCTGTCAAAAGATTACAATATAGACCGTCGGATGAAACTCATTCTTCGGCTGACAGAGAAGGCGGAAGACAAAGAGGCAGCCCACGGCTAATTTTAGCATAGGCTTGTTGTAAGAGTATGAAAAGCAATTATTCATTTGTTTAGTAATACAAGTATCTGATTTATTCAAGATGGCAGCAGGCATTTTCATAAATCATATACTTTTAAAATGCATTTTCCTAATATCTGGAAGTATGCTAAAAAATAATTCTGCATTTTTGTAAAGTATACATTAAACAATATAATACATAGACAAACAAATCAAAAAATAATCATGAAGAGAAATTCAATTCTTATAGCAGCCCTGTTTGCCGGCACCCTTTGCCAGGCACAGACTTTTGAGACGAAATATGCACGTCCGCTTGGTGATGTGCTCAATGACGTGGCAAAGAGATTCGACGTTAGACTGAAGTTCAATGTAGACACCACCGGACTGAAACTCGACTATGCAGACTTCCGTGTTCGTCCGTATTCTCTGGAGGAGACGTTAGACAATATCCTCAAGCCTTTCGACTTCTATGCCCTCAAGCAGAAGGGCAACCTCTATAAGATAAAGAAATATGAATATCCGCGCCGTCAGGCTTCCGACGGATGGAAACTCCTACCGTATCTCGCTTCCAAATATATCGATCGGGCGTCATGGGAGCTGCGTCGCGACTCACTGCGTCGTGAGGTGCGCCAGCGTCTCGGCATCGACCCGTTGCTCGCCCGCTGTTCCAAGGAGAAGCCTCTCGTGTCGAAAATAAGGAAATACGACGGATATACCGTTCAGAACTTTTGTATGAAAACCGTAGACGGACATACAGTGAAGGGGTCAATATATACTCCTGCCACCAAGGGCAAGCATCCGCTTATCATCTGCCCCAACGGACATTTCGTCAACGGCAGATATGGCACCGTGCAGCAGCAGCGTCTTGCCACACTCGCCCGTATGGGAGCCATCTGTGTGGATTATGACCTGTGGGGATGGGGCGAATCAGAAGATGAAGTGGGGGCAAAGGCCCATCAGACTGCCGAGGCTCATCAGATGCAGGCCCTCAACGGCATACGCATCCTCGACTGGATGATAAACCGCAAGGATGTAGACAAGACGAGAGTGGGAGTGAACGGTGGTTCGGGAGGCGGCACACAGACCGTACTTCTCACAGCTCTTGACGACCGCTATACGGCTGCCAATCCGGTGGTGAGCCTCTCGTCGTGGTTTGATGGCGGCTGTCCCTGCGAGAGCGGCATGCCGATACAGCTCGCTGGCGGCGGCACGTGTAATGCAGAAATAGCAGCCATGTTCGCTCCGAAACCGATGATGCTCGTAAGCGATGGCGGCGACTGGACCTCTACCACTCCCGAACTGGAATATCCCTATCTGCAGCGCATCTATGGATTCTATGGCAAGAAGGAGAATATAAGCAATGTCCATCTGCCGAATGAGCGTCATGACTTCGGTCCGAACAAGCGCAATGCCGTTTATGATTTCTTCATCAAGACCTTCCGTCTCGATGCCTCTAAACTCGACGAGAGTAAGGTGACGATAGAAAAAGAAGAACAGTTGAAGTTTGGAAATAAATGAGTAGACGAGTAAACAAGTAGACGGGTAAACGAGTTGACAAGTAGATATGTCCTTATCAGATAGACCATCGGCAGGCCATAGAAATTTCTTTGTCAACTTGTTTACCCGTCCACTTGTTTACTCGTCAACTCGTCTACTTGTCTACTATTTAGTATATCCCAGCGACAACACGCTCAGTGCCTTTGCGCCGCCTTTGAGAAGTTCCTTTCCGCATTCCATTATCGTGGAACCCGTAGTCACCACATCGTCAATGATAAGCACATGCTTGTCTCTTATTTTCTTTGCGTCGCGTAGCGCAAAAGCATTCTCCACATTCTCCCTCCTTTCATATCCCCTGAGTCTTGTCTGCGACCCATTGTAGACTGTCCTCTCCACCGCCTTGTCTGCGATGGGGATTCCCGTAGCCTCACTTATTCCGAGCGCCAGATGATAACTCTGGTTGTAACCTCTTTCCCGCTTTCGCTTTTTCGTTATCGGGATAGGCACAATCACGTCGATGCCGTCGAAGAATCCCGCTTCACCGCATTCCCTTGCCATTATGTGTCCCATGTCTTCAGCCACATCCCATCTTCCCTCATATTTCATTTTCAGCATTATGCCCGACGATGGCGAGTGGGGCAGATAATAGAACAGTGCCGCAGCCTTCTCTATCGGCATCAGTCCCCAGAAACACTGTGCCATCTCATTGTCGTATGGAGAGGAGCAGAATGCGGTGCGCGGCAGATGCAGGTTGCACGCCATGCAGATGGAGTCTTCGGTTATGCCGAGCCTCTCATGACACACGGTGCAGAGCCTTGGCATCATGAGGTCGAAAATGCGTCTTGGAAAACTTATTCTCACTTGCATGTCGTTATCGTATTTTTTTTCTGCTATGCTGATTGCTATAATATCTCCAGCGCTATGGCAGCGCAGGCTTCAGCATCTGCCAGGGCATGATGATGGTTTGTCAGGTCATAACCGCAGCGGGCGGCGATGATGTCGAGGTTGTGCCTGCCTTTTGGCCATACCCGGCGTGATGCTATGCAGGTGCAGAAGAACGGGTAGTCGGGGTAGTCCATCTGGTATACGCGGAACACGGCTTTCAGACAACTCTCGTCGAACGCCTTGTTGTGGGCAACGAGGGGCAGTCCGGCAATCTTCGGCTCTATCTGCTTCCACACTTCGGGAAAGACAGGAGCATCTTCTGTGTCGGCAGCGCACAGACCATGCACCCGCATGCACACATAACTGTAGTATTCTGGTTCGGGTTTGATTAGCGAGTAGAACTTGTCCACTATCTCACCGCCCCTGACTATCACGATGCCCACAGAGCAGACCGATGATCGCTCGCTGTTGGCAGTCTCGAAATCTATTGCTGCAAAATCCTGCATTCTTATCAGTTTTATATTATTGTCAACATCCCCTTGTTCTCTGGGATATTGCAAAAATACACAATTTCTCAGTCATATAAGCATCTCTGTTTGTTTTCTCTCTAAAAAATATTTTGATGGGCTTGACTCCTGTCTGGGAGAAAAATGTTGTTGAAATGTGTTATTCAAGCAGAATATTATGATGGTGTGAACAAAGAAGATACACCAGAGCAATATCTTTTCAGTCGAAACGTTATCTATATGAATGTAATGATAGATATGATGGAGAATAAAATTTTTGCAAATAACGGTTCTTCTATCGTCCTATATACGACAGACGATGGCAACACCCAACTTGAAGTAAAGTTGGAGAAAGATACCGTGTGGCTTACACAAAGTCAGATTGCTGAATTGTTCGGAAGAGACCGTACTGTAATAACGCGCCATATAAGAAACATTTTCAAGGAAGGTGAATTGGATGAAAATATCACATGTGCAAAATTTGCACATATGGGTACAGACCAAGATCAAACTTATGAAACAAATTCTGCCCATCAGGGGCAAGGTGCTTGCCCATGTTGGGTAAGCAGCGTTCCCACTTGGGGCAAGCATCGTGCCCGTTTTCCGAAGATTTACTGTGCTTGCCCATGGTTGATTTTTTTATTTTCAGCAAATTAGCCAAATGGGAGATATGTCGCATTAAACGTATGAAAATTTCCTTATGCCATGTTTTTTGTATACTTTTGCCAAACGATAGGCAAGGAAGAGAATACAAGTGATATGAGAATAGAAGAAATACTGGCTATGGAAATTGGCGACAGACAGTTCTGCCGTACTGAGATACAGGCTGACGATGTGGAACGGGTGCTCCGGGCAGCGCTCCTTGCCACTTGTGGCAAGGGAGGGAACTCTGTGGAGCTATACCCCGTGGAAGACCCGCATCTGCTGGAACGTCTTGCAGATGCCAGAGACCATGGTGCGGAATGCATCGCTCAGGCACCGATGGCAGTGGCAGTGGTTGCCGATCGTCTCTATGATGGGGCGTGGGTGGAAAACTGTTCTGCTGTAGTGTGGGCGATGTGTGCGCAGGCGGCAGAAAGGCAACTGGCTTACCATTCGGTGCAGATAAGAGGCTATCAGCTCACCGACGGCACCATGTCTGACGAGGTGGTGAGAGGAATACTCGACATTCCGGAGAGCAAGACGGTGTATGCGGTGGTGGCGATAGGCACTGCTGATAAACCTGCGTCACAGGCAGAAATAGATGATGACCAGCTCGAGTGGCAGCGAATACATATAGGTTGACTCTTCTGCTGCATGGCAAACAGGAAAATTTGCCAACCCCAAATCATAACGCAACGAAAAAATACAAGGACAGGATATGAAGATAGTTTTTGTGGGGGCAGGAAATCTTGCCACCAACGTGGCCAGGGCGTTGAAAGACGCCGGTCATGAGATAACACAGGTGTATAGTCGCACACAGGCGTCTGCCGATGCACTTGCCTCTCAGGTGGGGGCAGAAGCGGTGTCAGACCTTGACGATGTGGCAAGAGAAGCCGATATATATATGGTGTCGGTGAAAGACGGGGCGCTCAGCGATGTGGTGGCACGATTGTGCGACGGCAGCCGGTGTGGACTCTTCGTCCATACTGCAGGCAGCATCCCGATGAGCATCTTCGATGGACATGCCGGCCGCTACGGAGTGTTCTATCCCATGCAGTCGTTTTCAAAGCAGCGACAGGTGGATTTCACCGACGTTTCCATCTTCGTTGAGGCGCGCTATGAGAGCGACCTGCGGTTGCTTACAGACCTCGGCAGTAGTCTCTCGCAGCATGTCATGCAGCTGGATTCGGAAGGCCGCAAACATCTGCACCTGGCGGCAGTCTTCGCCTGCAACTTCGTGAACCACTGCTACGACCTCGCTTCAGAAATCCTCGACAGATACGACATCCCCTTCAGTTCGATGCTGCCGCTCATCGACGAGACGGCGGGCAAGGTGCATAGCATGTCGCCGAAGTCAGCCCAGACCGGTCCTGCCATCCGCTACGACGAGAATGTGATAGGTATGCAGAGCAGGATGCTCGCCTACGACGACCGCATCAGGCAGATATACGACATCATGAGCAAGAGCATTCATGAGAGAAACGAGAAGTGATGCCGGAGGTGACGCCCGCTTGGAGGTTTGCCCTCGGTTGGAATCCGTACCATTAATCAGTTATAGCAAACAAACAGAGAAAGATATGATAGACTACGATTTGAAGAAGATACGCGCCGTGATATTCGATGTTGACGGAGTGCTCAGTGCCAGTACGATAAACCTGCATCCGTCGGGAGAACCGATGCGCACGGTGAACATCAAGGACGGATACGCCATACAGTTGGCAGTGAAACAAGGGCTCCACATCGCCATCATGACAGGAGCCACCGTTGACAGCATCCGTATCAGATACGAGAGGCTCGGAGTGAAAGACGTGTTTACGGCGTGCTCGGTGAAGATAAAGACATACGACAAGTTCCTTGCCGACAACGGACTCACCGACGAGGAGGTGATCTTCGTGGGCGACGACATCCCCGACTATGAAGTGATGAGCCGTTCGGGCTGCCCCTGCTGCCCTTCAGACGCATGTCCCGACATCAAGGCCATCAGCCGCTACATCTCGCAGGCCGTGGGCGGACATGGAGTGGGGCGCGACATCATAGAGCAGGTGCTCAGGGCGCAGGGAAAATGGCTCGCTGACAAGAAAGCCTTCGGATGGTGATGGCCCTGTGAGTTCGTTGGCAGTTCGGCAAGTGTCAGACATGCAGTACTGCTATATATTATATAAAAGGTGGGATAATCAAGCGAAAAGAGTCTGCATGAGCGATGGCATGACAACAAGAGCAACCATAACACCTGCATAAGCATCTTAAAGACAAAATAATGCGTATAAAATTTGCAGGGTTTGTTTTTTTTCGTAATTTTGTGGCAATTATGTTATTACCATAAATCTAACAGAAAAAATGTTGTATGTAGCATTGCCCGACAATACGCAGCATCGCTTGCCGTTCTATCTCGCCATGGAAGAATATGTGGCGAAAACCATTGATGAGGAAGACTGCTTCTTCATGTGGCAGGTGCAGCCTAGCGTGATATTCGGCAGGAACCAACTGGTGGAAGCCGAGGTAAATCTCGACTACTGCAGGGAACATTCGGTACAGACCTACAGAAGAAAAAGCGGTGGAGGATGCGTGTATGCGGATATGAGCAATATCATGTTCTCTTATGTCACGAAAGACGAACACGTGAACTTCACTTTCAACAAATATATAAACATGGTGGTGATGGTGCTCCAGAAACTGGGGCTCGACGCCAAGGCTACGGGGCGCAACGATGTGCTCATCGGCGACAGGAAAGTCAGCGGCAACGCCTTCTATCATGTGCCGGGACGCAGCATAGTGCATGGCACGATGCTCTTCGACACCGACATGCAGAACATGGTGGGAGCCATCACGCCGTCGGACCAGAAACTGCTCAGCAAGGGCATTCAGAGCGTGCGCCAGCGTATAGCCCTGCTCAAAGACTATCTCGACATCGACATCGAGCAGTTCAAGACCTTCGTCAGACAGAACCTCTGCGACTCGGAGATGACGCTGACAGACCACGATGTGGAACTGATAAAGGAGATAGAGAAGGAATATCTTACCGATGATTTCATTTACGGCAAAAATCCACGATATGCCGTGGTGAAGCGAGGACATATAGATAATGTAGGCGACATTGAGGTGAGGCTGGAGATGAAGAACAACATCATAAAGAGCGCCGCCATGGTGGGAGATTTCTTCATCGTGGGCGACATCGACGAGAATCTCCTCAAACCCATACGTGGCGTGGCGCTCACGGAGGGAGAACTGACAAAGGCACTGCCGGAGAAACTCGACGAGGTGGTGATGAACCTCAAGAGGGAAAACTTCGTGGAGCTGCTGCTCAGCTGACACGCCACACCGGAAAGAATCTAAAAAAGAGAACCCTATAAAAACACATATCATTATGGAAAACAAAAGAACATGTCTCTATGACAAGCACGTGAAGCAAGGCGCGTTGATAAGCCCATTCGGTGGTTTCGACATGCCTATCCAGTATTCAACAATCATCGACGAGCATCAGGCAGTGAGAACAGACTGCGGCGTGTTCGACGTGTCACACATGGGTGAGGTGACCGTGAAGGGAGCCGACGCCGAGCGCTACGTGCAGCATATCTTCACCAACGACGTGAGCAAGATAGAGGCCGGACAGATTCTCTACGGCATGATGCTCTACGACAATGGTGGAACCGTAGATGACCTTCTCGTATACAAGATGGCTGAGAATGACTTCTTTCTCGTGGTAAACGCTGCCAATATCGACAAAGACTGGGAGTGGATGCAGAAACAGTCAGAGGGCTTCAACATTGAGCTTCTGAACCGTTCAGAGGACTACGGGCAGATTGCTGTTCAGGGACCTAATGCTGAAACCGTCGTTGAGGAAGTGCTCGGCATAGCTTGCAAGGAGCTGACTTTCTATACTGTCAAGACCATTGGCGACGTGATAGTAAGCCGCACGGGATATACCGGAGAAGACGGATTCGAAATCTATGCAAGCCATAATTATATTTGTGACTGCTGGGACAAACTGATGGAGAGCGGACGCTGCAAGCCTTGCGGACTCGGATGCCGCGACACTCTCAGATTTGAAGTGGGACTGCCTCTGTATGGCGATGAACTGTCGGCAGACATCTCTCCAGTGATGGCAGGGCTCTCTATGTTCTGCAAACTCGACAAAGAGGAGTTTGTGGGCAAGAATGCCCTCGTTGACCAGAAGACAAACGGCGTGGCACAGAAGCTCGTGGGAATAGAACTCGAAGGAAAGGCCATCCCACGTCACGGATACACAGTGCTGAAAGACGGTGAGCCTGTAGGCGAGGTGACCACTGGCTATCATTCCATTTCAACGGACAAGAGCGTGTGCATGGCTCTCGTAAAGGCAGAGTATGGCAAGCTCGGAACGCCGCTTGAGGTTCAGATCAGAAAGAAGACCTTCCCAGGCGTTGTGGTGAAGAAGCGTTTCTACGACAAACACTACAAGAAATAATGGCAACGGTAAATCATTGAAACTTTAGACAAATATTTTTTCATAAAACAATAATCAAATAAAATATAATACTATGGCAAAAGTAATTGAAGGACTCTACTATGCAGAGTCACACGAATATGTAAAGGTAGAAGGTGAGTTCGGCTATATCGGTATCACAGACTATGCACAGAACGCATTGGGCAACATCGTATATGTAGACATGCCTGATACAGACGACGAGGTAGAGGCAGGTGAGGATTTCGGAGCCGTTGAGAGCGTGAAGGCTGCCAGCGACCTGACTTCTCCTGTAAGTGGAACAGTGGTAGAGGTGAACGAGGCTCTTGAGGACACACCGGAGATTATCAACCAGGATGCTTTCGCTAACTGGATAATCAAGGTGGAGCTCTCTGACAAGACAGAGCTCGACAATCTTATGGACGCTGCGGCATACGCTGAGTTCTGCGAGAAGGAAGCTCACTAAGAGAACGGCACGTTTTGTATGACTCTTCATTTTCTATAATATGGAATACAAGTATTTTCCTCACACGGAAAGTGAGATAAAGGAAATGCTCGACATCGTAGGAGTAGGTTCGCTCGACGAACTCTACTCTGATGTGCCGGAGGAGATCCGCTTCAAGAAGGAATACGACCTTCCGGAGGCAATGAGCGAGATGGAGGTGAGAAGATTCTTCGAAGCTCTGGGCAATGAGAACAAGAGACTGGTATGCTTTGCCGGTGCCGGCGTTTACGACCATTACACGCCTGCCGTGGTGGAACGTATCGTGCAGCGCTCTGAGTTCCTCACATCATATACTCCATACCAGGCAGAGATATCACAGGGCACGCTCCACTACATCTTCGAATATCAGTCGATGATGGCTGAACTGACAGGCATGGATATTTCTAACGCTTCTATGTATGACGGTTCCACAGCCACTGCAGAGGCTATGATGATGGCTGTGGCTGCAGGAAAGAAGTGTGACACGGTGCTCGTTTCTGAAACCGTAGACAAGAAGGTGCTCACCGTGGTGAAGACATACGCCAAGTTCCACGGCGTGAACATCGTGATGGTGAAGGAAAACGATGGCATCACCGACAAAGCTGATTTCCAGGAGAAGATAGCGCAGAAGGGTGTTGCCGGAGTAATCGTACAGCAGCCTAACCGTTATGGCATCGTGGAAGACTATGCCGGATATGCCGACGCTGCCCACGACAACAAGGCGCTGATGATAATGAATGGAGTGGCTGCTGACTATGCCGTGCTCAAGACACCGGCAGAATGGGGAGCCGACATCGCAGTGGGCGACGGACAGAGTCTCGGAGTGCCGATGATGTTCGGTGGTCCATACGTGGGATATATGTGCTGCACAGAGAAGCTCATCCGCAAGATGCCGGGACGCATCGTAGGAATGACGGAAGACAGCCGCGGACAGCGTGCCTTCGTGCTCACATTGCAGGCCAGAGAGCAGCATATCCGCCGGCAGAAGGCTACATCCAACATATGCTCCAACCAGAGCCTCATGGCTCTTTTCGTTACCGTATACATGGCGGTGATGGGAAAGAAGGGAGTGAAGGAAGCTGGCGAACTGTCGTATGCCGGAGCACACTACATGATGGACAAACTCGTGGAGACGGGACATTTCAAACCAACGTTCCAGAAACCGTTCTTCAATGAATTCTGCGTTGAATACGACGGAGACGTTGACGTGCTGCAGAAGAAGTTCGTTGACAACGGATTCCTCGGAGGAGTGAAGATGGGCGACCATACTATCATGTTTGCAGTGACGGAGCAGCGCTCCAAGGAAGAGATAGATAACCTTATTAAGTTAATCTGAAAAAGTTTGTCTGATTATGAATAACAAATTATACGGAAACTTGATTTTCGAACTGTCGCATCCTGGCAGAAAGGGTTACTCTCTTCCTGACAACAAATTCGGTGATTATGAGGTGCCTGCAGAGATGCGCCGGGAGAACGACGCACAGTTGCCTGAGTGTGACGAGATGACCGTGGTGAGACACTATACCAACCATAGCGGAAACAACTTCGGCGTGGACAACGGATTCTATCCGCTTGGCAGCTGCACGATGAAATACAACCCAGCCATAAACGAGGAGATTCCAGGTATGGCAGACTTCAGGGATATACATCCGCTGCAGCCTGTTGACACGGTGAAGGGATGTCTCGATGTTTGTGCCGGACTGAGAAAAGCTCTCTCAGAGATTGCCGGTCTTGCAGACTTCACTCTCAACCCGTTTGCCGGTGCTCACGGTGAGCTTACCGGACTGATGGTGATCAGAAGATATCATGAGAGCAGGGGCGACGAAAAGAGAACAAAGGTGATCGTGCCAAACTCGGCACACGGTACCAACCCGGCTTCTGCCGCGGTCTGCGGACTGGAAATCGTGGAGGTGAAGAGTACTGCCGATGGAGTGGTGGACGTTGACGACCTGAGAGGACTCCTCGACGACACTATCGCTGCCGTAATGATGACCAACCCGAATACTCTCGGACTATTCGAGAGAAACATTCCAGAGATTGCCAAGCTCGTTCATGAGTGTGGTGCACTGATGTATTACGATGGAGCGAACCTCAACCCGATGCTCGGCGCTTGTCGTCCTGGTGATATGGGATTCGACGTGATGCACATCAACCTGCACAAGACATTCTCTACACCTCACGGAGGTGGCGGACCAGGAAGCGGCCCGGTGGGAGTGAGAAAGGGACTGGAGCAGTTCCTGCCCGACAACGAGCATGACTCGACACTCAGCGTCAGTCCGTATCACGGCAATTTCGGCGTTATCCTCAAGGCATACACCTACATACTTTCTCTCGGCAAGGAGTATATCAAATATGTAGGACCGCTTGCCACACTCAATGCCAACTATATCAAGGAGTCGTTGAAGGATGTATATGAACTGCCTATCGCAGGACTCTGCAAGCATGAGTTCGTATTCAACGGCCTGGCAGACAAGTCTACAGGCATCACCACTATGGATGTGGCTAAACGCTTGCTCGACTATGGGTATCATGCGCCGACCATCTACTTCCCGCTGCTCTTCCACGAGGCAATGATGATAGAGCCTACAGAAAGCGAGAGCAAGGTGACGATAGACGGATTCATCGAGGTGATGAGGAAAATCGCCGAGGAGGCAAAGAATGAGCCAGAACTGCTGAAGTCTGCGCCACACAATACTCCTATCGGAAGAG
>NZ_FR892534.1:40840-54082 GCF_000436015.1 Prevotella sp. CAG:592
GGAAGAGTGGACGATGTGTTGGCAGCAAAGCATCCTGTGGTGACATATAAGAGCATGCTAAATGATTGATTCTATATGGATTTCAATTTGATAATCATCGGTGGCGGTCCTGGTGGATACAAGACCGCCACTTATGCCGCATCCAAGGGACTGACGGTATTGGTAGTGGAGAAAGACGAACTGGGAGGCACATGTCTCAACCGTGGCTGTATTCCCACCAAGACTTACGCGCGGCTCGCTGAGGTGATAGAGACGATGAAGGATGCCGGGAGCTATGCGCTCGACGGTGTGACATACAGTTTTGATTTCGCCAAGGCTTTCGCCCGCAAGCAGCAGGTGGTGGAGACTCTGCGCGGAGGCATCGCCACACTACTGTCGGCTTCAGGCATAACGCTCGTCAAAGGTATGGCTGTGATGAAAGACGCCCATACAGTGGTAGTTGACGGTAAGGATTATTCTGCCGACAACATCATCATAGCCACTGGCTCCGTGTCAAAGTCGTTGCCTATCCCAGATCTTGACAAAGAGATGGTGTGCGACTCCGACTGGCTTCTCGACACCGACGTGCTGCCGAAGCGCATCTGCATAGTTGGTGCCGGAGTGATAGGAATGGAGTTTGCAAGCATACTCAATTCTTTCGGTTGTGAGGTAACAGTAGTGGAATTCCTCAAGGAATGTCTGCCGCCAATCGACAGCGATATCGCCAAACGCCTGCGCAAATGTCTTGAGAAGAGAGGCGTTACCTTCTATATGCAGTCTGCCCTCAAGGGAGCGGCTTCCGGAAAGGTTACCTTTGAGCGCAAGGGCAAGGTGACAGAGGTGGAGGCCGACAAGGTGTTGCTTGCCGTTGGCAGAAAACCGCTTACTGATGGACTCGGTCTTGATGAGGTGGGAATAAAATACGATGCCAAGGGAATTGCCGTTGACGATAATATGCTCACCTCTGTAGAGAACGTGTATGCCATTGGCGACGTTAACGGCAGACAGATGCTTGCCCATGCAGCAGAGATGCAGGGCAAGAGGGCCGTGAACGCTATCGTAGGCTGTGGCGACGATATCCGCTTCGATGTGATGCCGGCAGCGGTATTCACATTGCCTGAGGCTGCCAGCGTGGGCAAGACGGAGGATGCCCTCAAGGCTGAAGGTGCTGATTATCGCAGCATAAAGCATTACTATCGTGCCAACGGCAAGGCCGTGGCGATGAACGAAACGGAGGGTATGCTGAAGCTTCTCACCGATGCCGGAGGCAAGGTGGTGGGCTGCCATGTATATGGAGCACATGCCGCCGACCTGGTTCAGGAGGTCAGTGCACTGATGTGTCAGAACATCACGGTGGAAAAGCTTGATGACATCACTCATATACATCCTACTCTGAGCGAGATTATAGTGGGATAATGCCTGCTTGACAATATCTTTCTGAAGTTACCGCCTCTATCGTGTGCCATGCGACATTAGAGACGGTAGCTTCTTCATTTCATAATTCAAGGGGGAAAACACAACGAGTGGAACCCTAAAGCAACGATTCTATAAAATGAATTTCTTTAAAAAACTGTTTGGCGTTGCCAAAGAAGAAAAGACTCCTACAGTGGAGGAACTGCAGCGTGCTGACGAGAAGAACTTCGACATACTGAAGTTTGACGGCGTGAAGGCACTCAAGATAAACAGTGTAGGGTATGCAATAGAATGTTTTACCCATGCCCTCAACATCAAGGAAGACCTTGAAGTGAGAGACTATCTCTCGCAAGCTTACGTGGGAGTGGGAGACTACAACAATGCGTATCAGCAACTGGAAAAGCTGGCGCAGGCACAGCCCGACAATATCGGAATATTCCTGCGTATGGCAGGCATTGCCTACGTGATGGAAAACTATGTGCTCATGTCTGCCTCTTGTGAGAAGGCGCTGCTCGTAGATTCCAAGTCTGTTGAGGCCCTCTTCCTCTATGCAAAAGCTTGCATCGGCACCGACGACATCACAAATGCCGTGGCAATGCTTACCAAGGCTATAGCGCTTAATGAGGAGTATGCTGAGGCTTACCTGCTGCGTGGAGAGGTGTATCTGTCTGACGGCAATCTTGATGATGCCGACAACGATGCGGCTTATCTCCTGAACAATTATCCCGACAACGAAGAGGCGCTGATGCTGAAGGCGAACATCGAGAACAAACGTGGAAATGCAGAACAGGCGATGGAATACTACGGAAAGGTAATCGACGTGAATCCATTCTCAAAAGAAGCGCTGGAGAACCGTGCCTTGTTGCGCAAGCAGGCCGGCGATGCCGAGGGCGCCAAGAGCGATGAGGAACGTCTCAACGAGATATTGTCTCGTGAGCAGGAAGAGGTGGACCAGCAGGGAATAGAGTCAAAGGTGAAGGAAAGCTACAACAATATCAATCCTTTGGGAATATAAGCTTATTATTTCAAGAAAAATCATTACCTTTGCAGCCGCTTTCATCAAAAGATGATGGATGGCATAATAACAGTTCATCCCAAATCGTCTGTCAGACCTTGTCTTGATTTGACAGTTTGGGACTTAGCGAGTGCTTGACAAACCTCCATGTCCGTGTTTGCACTGGAAACAGAGCCGCCGGACTAAACAAAACAAGAATCATGAAAGTAAGCAACAATAGTGTGAGTGTGCTGTTTATGCTTTTCAGCGTGCTCTTCTGCGTCTGCCTCATTACGGCAAACGTGCTCGAAACAAAGCAGATTTCAATAGGATGGGTCAATATCACCGGCGGACTGCTGGTGTTTCCCGTGTCGTATATCATCAACGATTGCGTGTGTGAGGTGTGGGGCTATAAGAAAGCCCGACTGCTCATCTGGCTCGGTTTTCTGATGAACTTCATCTTCGTTTCCTTCGGTGCTTTGGCTGATGCCATACCAGGAGCACCATATTGGGATAATGAAGCCGGATTCCATGCCGTGTTCGGACTGGCGCCACGTATAGCCTTGGCTTCCTTCCTCGCGTTTCTCGTAGGCTCGTTCATCAACGCCTATGTGATGAGCCGCATGAAGGTGTCGTCAGGCGGGAAGCATTTCGCCCTGCGTGCCGTGATGAGCACTGTGTATGGCGAGACCGCCGATTCAATAATCTTTTTCCCGCTTGCCCTTGGTGGGGTGGTGCCACTTGCGGAATTGCCCAAACTCATTATCTCACAGATTGTGCTGAAGACGGTCTATGAGATTGTGGTGCTGCCGATAACGATGAGGGTGGTAAGGAAAACGAAGCAGATAGAGGGTGTTGACACCTACGACCGTAACATAAACTACGGTGTGTTCAAAATTGGTAATATCTAAAAATGTTCGTATGACAAATAGCGAAAACAGACAGGACGAGGGATTGCATGCCCTCGGCAAGAAGACGGAGTATAGGCAGGACTATGCGCCTGAGGTGCTTGAGACATTCGAGAACAAGCATCAGACGAATGACTATTGGGTGCAGTTCAACTGTCCTGAGTTCACTACGCTGTGTCCTATCACGGGACAGCCTGACTTCGGAGAGATAATCATAAAATACATTCCCGACGTGCGTATGGTGGAAAGCAAGAGCCTGAAGCTGTATCTCTTCAGCTTCCGCAACCATGGCGACTTTCATGAGGATTGTGTCAATATCATAATGAAAGACCTCGTGAAGCTCATGGATCCACGTTACATCGAAGTGACGGGAATATTCAAGCCCCGTGGAGGAATAAGCATATTCCCATTTGCCAACTATGGCAGACCGGGGACTAAATACGAAAAGCTGGCAGAGCAGCGCTTCATGCAGCATGCCCTGTAGCAGATTCCGTAGCTTGTCCCAAGCGCGGATGCAGCAGCATTCCGTGTGGGGTTAATCTTCAAGATATCCTTTCGTGAACATGTCATACGACAGGGCCTCAAGTTCCTTGAGAGTCATCTGTCCTAAGGCATGTTCAATTTTTTTTATCAGTTCCTCGCGCTTGTAGTCGTTGTCGTCCGAAAGACGGTCTGTGAATGTTACCATTATCGTTATTGTTGTGTTATATAAAGCCTTTTCCGGCAATCGCCAACTGAGAGCGGGGGTGATTATCGGAATGGTTCACGAATATTATTTCTGCAAAGTTACGCAAATATTTCTTCGGATGGACATAAATAGCTAACTTTGCACTGCAATTAAGTTAAGAAATCAACGATGAAGATAGGGTTTGACAATGATAAGTATCAGTCTATACAGTCTGAACACATAAAGGAGAGAATATCCCAGTTTGATGGAAAGTTGTATCTGGAGCTTGGAGGAAAGCTCTTCGATGACCATCATGCCAGTCGTGTGCTGCCTGGTTTTTTGCCAGACAGCAAGCTGCGTATGTTCCAGAAAATCAACGACAGCATAGAGATTGTCATAGTAATCAGTGCTACAGACATTGAGAAGAACAAGAAACGGGCCGACCTCGGTATCACCTACGACGAGGATGTGCTCCGGCTCAGAGGCGAATTCCAGGGCCGTGGCTTCATGGTAGGTTCTGTGGTCATCACCCACTGGGGCGGACAGCCGGCAGCCGTGGCTTTCAAGCAGCGTCTGGAACGTCTTGGCATCAGGACCTATTGCCACTATCTCATTGAGGGCTATCCTCACAACGTGGAACTGATAGCTTCTGACGAAGGCTTCGGCAAGAACGACTATGTGGAGACCGAGCGTCCGCTCGTCATCGTCACCGCTCCCGGTCCGGGCAGCGGCAAGATGGCAGTGTGTCTGAGTCAGCTCTATAATGAGAACAAGCGTGGCGTCAGGGCAGGATATGCCAAGTTTGAGACCTTCCCGGTGTGGAACCTTCCGCTCAAGCATCCTGTCAACATTGCCTATGAGGCAGCTACGGCCGACCTCAATGACGTTAACATGATAGACCCGTTCCACCTTGAAGCGTACAATAAGATTGCCATCAACTACAACCGCGACATAGAAATCTTCCCTGTGCTCAACGCTCTCTTCGAGGGTATCTATGGCACCAATCCATACAAGTCGCCAACGGACATGGGCGTCAACATGGTGGGGTTCTGCATCAGTGATGACGATGTGTGTGTGGAGGCATCGAAGAACGAGATTATCCGCCGCTATTACGCAGCCACGAATAAACTTGCGCTCGGAGCATGTAATGATGCGGAGATAAAGAAGATACAGCTCCTCATGCAGCAGGCAAAGATTTCTACCGACTTCCGTCGAGTCACCACAGCGGCAAAGGGACGTCTCAATGAAACGGGACATACGTCGGCAGCTATAGAACTGCAAGACGGCACGATAATATCCGCCAATTCCAGTCCGCTGCTTGGTTGCAGTGCCGCTCTCATTCTTAATGTCACCAAACATCTTGCTGGCATAGACCACGACCTGAAGCTCATCCCTGAGTCTATGATAGAGCCTATCCAGCACACCAAAATCAGTTACTTGGGTGGCCACAACCCTCGTTTGCACACAGATGAAGTGATTGTCGCCTTGTCTGTACTCTCTGAGCAGGACGAGAACTGCCGTCGCGCCTTGGAGCAGTTGCCTAAACTGCGCGACTGTCAGGTTCATTCCACGGTGATGCTGAGCGATGTAGACCAGCGCATATTCAAGAAGCTCGGTGTGCAGCTTACCTGTGAACCCGTGATGAAGACGGTGAAGAGATAATAAACGCCAAACGGAATATAGCCGATAGGGATAAACGCCAAGCAAGCCCTAATGATTGATTTGGGTTGAAAGAAAAAAAACGACAACCGGGTCTTGATTGAAAGGACTATATGCCTTTCGCATCAAGACCCGGTTGTCGGTTTGCTTATATTTACCAAACGATGTTTAGACAACTGTATCTTTCCGGATACAAGTATATATGGTATTTATATTGCCAATTATTGCCTTTTGTCGTAGATACAGAAAGTTGTTATTGGTCAGGGTTCTCCACAAAACCTTGGTATTTCTCTTCCAGTCCCGACATGATGGCTTTGTAGCATTCGTCCATGCGGCGGTTGATGTCCTCCGGTCCCTGTCCTTCAGGATAGATGGGTTTGTGGATGGTGAGCTTAAGCGGATGCCAGGTTACCCATTTGCAGTCTCTCATTCTCGGCATGATGTCGAAAGAACCGTTTATGGTCAGCGGCAGGATAGGCAGTTGCAGTTCGTCAGCAAGCATGAAGGCTCCTCGCTTGAACACTCCCATGTGACCGGTGAAACTCCTCGCACCCTCCGGGAACACCACAAGGCTCATACCGCCTTTCAGCGTGGCGCGAGCCTTGTCGTAGGTCTCCTTCACTTTTCGCGGTCCGCGCTTGTCTACGAAAATCTGATGCGACTTCTCACAGGCGTAGCCCACGAATGGCACTTTTCTCAACTGGTGTTTCATCATCCACTTGAACTGACGTCCGAGGAAACCGAAAATAAGGAATATGTCGAACGCCCCTTGGTGGTTGGCGGCGATGACATACGACTCGTTTTCCTTCATGTTCTCACGCCCCTCTACCTTTACCGGCAGCAGTAGCAGACGGATGATGGCCCATCCCCATGATTTGCCAGGGTAATATCCCCAGAAATGTCCTCCGCCCAGCGAACATCCAATGGCTGTGGCGAGAGATATCATTATTGTCCATAGGAGCAATATTGGCAATGCGATGCATAGCTGGTAGGCTCTATACAGATATTTCATGATAGCAGTGTGTCTTCGTTATTCTTTTATTTTCGGGTATTTCCTTGTCCATCCGTCCCAGCGCAGTCTCATTACGCCGAAGAATGCCTCTCCGAAGATGCCGCCGCTCATTTTCGACACGCCTTCTCTTCTGTTTACGAATATCACCGGCACTTCCTTTATCTTGAAGCCAATCTTGTATGCCGTGTATTTCATCTCTATCTGGAAGGCATATCCCTTGAATCTGATTTTGTCGAGTTCTATGGTTTCGAGCACACGGCGTTTGTAGCATTTGAATCCGGCAGTGGTGTCGTTCACTTTGAACCCCGTTATGAAGCGCACGTATTTGGATGCGAAATAGCTCATCAATACTCTGCCGATAGGCCAGTTCACCACGTTCACTCCGCTGACATACCGTGAACCGATAGCCACATCGTATCCTTCGTCGTGGCATGCGGCATAGAGTCGCGGCAAGTCTTTCGGGTCATGGCTGAAGTCGGCGTCCATCTCGAAAATGTATTCGTAGTCGCGCTCGAGCGCCCATTTGAATCCTTTGATGTATGCCGTTCCCAAACCCAGCTTTCCGCTGCGCTCGAGCAGATGAAGTCTGCCGTTGAACTCCTGGCTCATCAGTTCCTTCACCTTCGCTGCCGTTCCGTCGGGCGAGCCGTCGTCGATGATGAGTATGTCGAATTTCTTTTCCAGTCCGAACACTGCTCGGATAATCTTCTCAATGTTCTCTATCTCGTTGTATGTCGGGATGATGACGATACTGTCACTTGTGTTCATAATGTGTGAGAATATTAATATTATGTTGTGCAAAGGTAGCAATAAAAAACTAAGTTGTATGCTTTCGCCATTACTTTTTGATATCCCATAAGATATAATATGATTTTTTTTCAGTAACTTCGCAGCGTTTTTGTGGTAAAAGACTCTTGATGCTGGAGTAAAAGGCCCGTGTAATCCTTTGTACGGCATTTGAGATCTTTTCCGTTTTGTGCCATAGCGGGATGAGCCTGTAGCGTGTCTCGTTAGGGCTATTATATGTTTTAGAAAAGAAGATGGAAATTCAGAAACTCTTGGACTTGTATAGTTCGTCACCTCATATAGAATCGATGCTGAAAGCGATTGGCGATTCAGAAGTGCGCACGATATCGCTGCGCGGACTCAATGGCTCGTCGGTGCCCATGGTGTTTGCTTCTGCCAACGGCAGGCTGCCGCGCACCTGTCTTTTTGTGCTTAATGACGCTGACGAGGCAGGGTATTTCTATCACGACCTCACCCAGTTGCTGGGCAATTCGCATGTGCTCTTCTTTCCGTCGGCTTATCGCAGACAGGTGAAGTACTGTCAGAAAGATGCTGCCAACGAGATATTGCGCACTGAGGTGTTGAGCCGGGTGAAGGAACAGGAGGCGTCACATGACGACTCGAATTCAACGCTCTACGTCGTGACTTGCCCTGAGGCGATGGCAGAACTGGTGGTCACCAACAAGCATCTGGACGACCGCACCCTCATGCTGCGCGTTGGCGAGGAGAGAGACGTGGTGGAGATAGAGAAGACGATGCGCTCATTCGGTTTCAAGGAGGTGGACTATGTTTACGAACCGGGACAGTTTGCCGTGCGCGGTAGCATTCTCGATGTATATTCGTTCAGCAATGAGTATCCGTATCGTGTGGACTTCTTTGGCGACGAGGTTGACTCAATACGCACCTTCGAGGTGCAGTCGCAGTTGTCGAGAGGTAAGGTGGACTGCATCTCTATCGTACCGGAATTGTCGGAGATTGTGGCAGACAAGATTTCTTTTCTCAAATTCCTGCCTGCCGACTCGTTGGTGGTGATAAAAGACGTTACATTCGCCCACGATGTGATAGAGAATATCTACCGTGAAGGTTTCTCCCATCAGGCTCTCACCGAGAAACTCGAGGGGGCCACGGAGATGGAACAGAAGAAGATAATGCAGGAGATGAGGTCGGAATATTCGTTGCTGCCGGCAACGGCATTCACCGAAGACATAGCAAAGTTCAAGAGAGTGGAATTCGGTAACAGTCCAACGGGACTGCCGCAGGCCACCATCACCTTCAGCACCACACAGCAACCTTTGTTTCATAAGAACTTTGAACTGCTCACCACTGCGCTCGAAGACTATATGCTGAAAGGTTACAAACTATATATCCTTGCTGACAGCCAGAAGCAGAACCAGCGCCTTCGCGACATCTTCGACGAGATGGCGCAGAACAAGAAACTGGCTGACGGCACTGTGATAAGCGTCACGCCGATAGATTTCCAGCCGGTGGAGAAAACCTTGCATTGCGGCTTTGCCGACAATGACATGAAGGTGTGCGTCTTCACCGACCATCAGATATTCGACCGCTTCCATAAATACAGTCTCCGTTCGGATGCCGCACGCAGCGGAAAGATGGCGCTCACCATGAAAGAACTGCAGGAGATGGAGCCTGGCGACTTTATCGTACATGTGGATTACGGCATCGGAAAGTTTGCCGGTCTCGTGCGTGTTCCCGTTGGCGACAGCTATCAGGAGATGATACGCATCGTGTATCAGAACAACGACAAGGTGGATGTGAGCATCCACGGCCTCTACAAAATATCCAAATACAAGCGCCGCGACAGCGAGAAACCGCCACGTCTCAGTGCACTCGGTTCTGGAGCGTGGGAGCGACTGAAAGAGAAAACAAAGAAGAAGATAAAGGACATAGCCCGCGACCTGATCAAGCTCTATGCCACACGCCGCCATGAGAAAGGCTATCAGTTCAGTGCCGATTCTTTCATGCAGCATGAGTTGGAGGCGAGCTTCCTCTATGAAGACACCCCCGACCAATTGAAAGCCACCAACGACGTGAAGGCTGATATGGAGAGCCAGCGTCCGATGGACCGTCTTGTGTGTGGCGATGTGGGTTTCGGCAAGACCGAGGTGGCTATACGTGCTGCTTTCAAGGCTGCATGCGATTCCAAACAGGTTGCCGTGATGGTGCCTACCACAGTGCTTGCATACCAGCATTACCAGACCTTCTGCGGCAGACTTAAGGATCTGCCTGTCAGGGTTGACTATCTGTCGCGTGCCCGCAGTGCGAAGAAGACACGTGAGGTACTTGCCGACTTGGAGGCTGGCAAGATAGACATCATAATTGGCACACACAAGCTCATCGGCAAGAGCGTGAAATTCAAAGACCTCGGACTTCTCATCATCGACGAGGAACAGAAGTTCGGGGTGTCTACCAAGGAGAAACTGCGCAAGATGAAAACCAATGTGGACACGCTGACCATGTCGGCGACGCCAATACCGCGCACGCTGCAGTTCTCTCTCATGGGAGCAAGAGACATGAGCATCATACAGACGCCGCCGCCAAACCGCTATCCCGTGTGCACCGAGGTGCATACCTTCGATTCAGATATCATAAAGGATGCAATAAACTTCGAGATGAGCCGCAACGGACAGGTATTCTTCGTGAACGACCGCATCAGCAACCTGCCGGAGATTGCCAATGTGATACGCCGAAACGTTCCGGATGCGCGAATAGCTATAGGTCACGGACAGATGAAACCGGAAGAACTGGAGAAGGTGGTGATGGGGTTCATGAACTACGATTATGATGTGCTCCTCTCCACAACCATCGTGGAGAACGGCATCGACATCAGCAATGCCAATACCATCATCGTGAACGATGCACACCGTTTCGGACTTTCCGACCTGCATCAGATGCGTGGACGCGTGGGAAGAAGCAACAAGAAGGCGTTCTGCTATCTCCTTGCTCCTCCGCTGTCGAATCTCTCTCAGGATGCGCGCCGCCGGTTGGAGGCACTTGAGACATTCTCAGACCTTGGCAGCGGCTTCAACCTCTCGATGCAAGACCTCGACATGCGTGGCGCCGGCAACCTTCTCGGTGCGGAACAGAGCGGATTTATGGAAGATCTCGGTTTTGAGACATACCAGAAGATTCTGTCGCAGGCCGTGACGGAGCTTAAGAACGATGAGTTTGCTGAGATGTATCAGGAGGAGATGAAAGAGGGCAGACAACTCAAAGGCGACGAGTTCGTTGACGACTGCGCCGTGGAGAGCGACCTTGAGATGTTCTTCCCAGACCAGTATGTGCCGAGCAGCAGTGAGAGAATGCTGTTGTATCGCGAGCTCGACAGCATAACCAACGACAGTGACCTCGATAGGTATAAGGCAAACCTTATCGACCGCTTCGGTGCTATACCCCGTGAGGGCGAAGAGCTGCTGCATGTAGTGCCGCTACGGCGTCTGGGCAAGTCTCTCGGATGCGAAAAGATAATACTCAAGTGCGGCGTGATGCAGATGCAGTTCGTGACAAATCCCATGAGTGCCTATTACAAGAGCGACGTCTTCGACCGTGTGCTCCAGTATATCGGCAGCAACCCCCGCCAATGCAATCTCAAGGAGAGCCGTGGCAAACGCTATATGGTGGTGTCGGGCATTGACACCGTGGAAAAGGCGGTGGAGATATTGAAAAAAATTAATGGATAACGATTATGCTTATACTTACAACAATACTGATTTATTTCTGTGTGCTCATGCTTATGGGCAGACTGACGAGTAAGAAATCCAACAACGAGACGTTCTATCGCGGTGAGCGCAAGTCGCCGTGGTATGTTCTCGCTTTCGGACTCGTGGGAGCGTCAATATCGGGTATCACTTTCGTGTCGGTGCCTGGAATGGTGATAAAGCAAGACATGACATATCTGCAGACGTGTCTTGGATTCATCCTTGGCTATTTTGTCGTAGCTTTCGTCCTGCTCCCAGTGTACTACAAACTCAATCTCACCACTATCTATTCCTTTCTGCAGAAACGGCTCGGCAACAGATCGTATAAAACGGGAGCCCTGTTCTTCCTGCTTTCCGAAATGACGGGTACGGCACTTCGCTTCTATGTGGTGTGCAGCATCCTGCAGCGATTTGTATTCGGACCTGTAGGGGTGCCGTTCGTTGTCACCGTAGTGGCGCTCGTAATGCTGATATGGCTATATACAAGGCGCGGAGGAATAAAGACCCTCGTCTGGACCGATACCTTCCAGACCTTCTGTATGATGGCGGCATTGCTGATAATAATTGTGGAGGTTATAGGAAAACTCGATATGTCGGTGGGTGATGCCGTGTGGGCAGTGGTGGCAGACAGCCACAGCCGCATATTCGTGTTCGACGACTGGGTGTCTACTCAGAATTTCTTCAAGCAGTTTCTTAGCGGAGTGTTCATCGTTGTGGTAATGACAGGTCTCGACCAGCACATGATGCAGAAGAATCTCACCTGCAAGACGCTGCGTGACGCACAGAAGGATATGTGTGTGGGAGGCTTTTTCTTTGTGCCTGTCAATCTGCTCTTCCTCAGTCTTGGTGTGTTGCTTCTGCTTCTGGCTGGCAAAGAAGGGCTTGCAGTTCCAGCCGACAGCGATGAGCTGCTGCCGATGTTCGCCGCATCGGGATGGATGGGGTCACTTGTGCTCGTGCTCTTCTCCATCGGCATCGTGGCAGCGTCGTTCAGTGGTACCGACTCTGCTCTGACCGCCGTCACCACAAGCTATTGTGTTGACATCAAGGAGCGTCCCGATGATGAGACATTGCGTCGCCGTGCACATTTCGGAGTTTGTGTGTTATTCGCCGTATTCATATTGGCCTTCAGAGTGATAAATTCCACCAGTGTGATAGACGCTATATATATCGTGTTGTCATACACCTCAGGCCCGCTCCTTGGTCTCTTTGCCTATGGCATACTGACCAAGCGTGGAGTAAACGACCGTCTTGTGCCATACATCTGCGTGGCGGCACCAGTGATATGCTTTGCCATAAACCAGATTACGGTTTCGCTCACTGGATATAAGTTCGGTTATGAACTGCTGATGCTCAACGGCATGCTCGTGTTCCTCGGCATGTATCTCACGTCGCATAGAGCAGCGAAGGCCGCCTGACAGTAAGAATAGGTTTTCATCTGCATCTTTTTCGTCATTATTCTTAGGCGCATACACCGTTTCCTGTAAGAAATATAGATTTCTTCTATATCAGGATAGAGTCGTTGATTTGTATGAATCTTGCATAATATGTATCTTTGCAATCGTAAAAGAGATGATAATGAAAAGACAGACGACAATGCTGGCAAGACCGGTGTCACTGTCAGAATCGTTTAACAATAATAAAACAAGGAGGCTATTATGAAAAAGTATGTTTGCGACGTTTGTGGATATGTATATGACCCGGCAGTAGGTGATCCAGACAATGGTATCGCTCCTGGCACTGCATTTGAGGATCTTCCTGCAGATTGGGCTTGTCCACTCTGTGGAGTAGGCAAGGATGAATTCAGCGAGACTGAATAACAATAGAATAAATTACAATATAGACCGGTCATTGGCATGCATGACATAATGCACATTCCAATGACCGGTTTATGTATTTAACCCCACTCTTCTGAAAAGCAAGATTCAAGCAATACCTGATGTCTGATTGCTTTTTTTGATTTTATCAAACTCTCTATTTCAATATTTCTGCCACTTCATCTTTGCTGATTCCTGTAATTTCAGCAATCTGCAAAATGTTCATACCGTTTGAATAGAGTGATCTTACTATATTATTTAGTTGCTCGCTCTTCTGCTGAAGCTGCTCGC
>NZ_FR892535.1:0-788 GCF_000436015.1 Prevotella sp. CAG:592
TCTGCCCAACAGGGGCAAGCAGCGTGCCCATGATGGGTAAGCAGCGTTCTCCGGTTGGGCAAGCACCGTGCCCATTTGAAGCCCCAACCGGTCATTATGTATAAAAAACAAAAGATGATACATCTGCACTTGAATCAATGTGCGAATGTATCATCTTTGCAAGGGCTCTGACTTACGGTAAAGTCCCGGCACCTTAAATATTCTTTTGATTATCTACCTAAGTACACCTCCTGTTACAAAAGAATTGTTCAAAAAACTTTGTTAAAACGTCTCTCTTGAAGGAGATTATTCCTCAGCGTCTCTCAGCTGCTGAACATAGATAGCGCGCTCCATCTTGAGTCTCTTGAGTACAGATGGCTTGTCGAACTGCTGACGGGCACGGAGCTCCTTAACAACACCTGTCTTCTCAAATTTTCTCTTGAACTTCTTCAAGGCTCTCTCGATGTTCTCGCCTTCCTTAACTGGTACAATAATCATTTTTTCTTTTTTGTTTTATTTGGTTATACTTAATTAATTATATATCAGATGCTTTGATAAGCGGCTGCAAAATTACTTCTATTTTTCAAATCTTGCAAGTTTTTACGTCAAAATATAAGAAAGTTGCATACTTTCTCATGTAAAGTTGCTAAGTTTCCCATTAAAAACCAGCAAGTTTCCCATAGAAAGCAGCCTATTTCCCGAATTCTTTCAGTTTGTCGCCGTCTATAAATACAAAGCCGCTCTTTCTTGCCACGATTACTCCATCGGCAAATCTATACACATCTATCACATCATCGTCAAGGTCTACC
>NZ_FR892536.1:0-21535 GCF_000436015.1 Prevotella sp. CAG:592
AATATGGGACCAGATGGTTGACGGTTTTTGTTGAATTTTAGTATTGATGACCGTCTGAGGATAAAGAAAGCGGATTACAGTTCCCGACCTGGAGATGTAATCCGCTTTGTGGCTCAGAATGCGTAATGTTATCGTATTACTTTATTCTAAATTGTCTGGGCGTTTGAATTGTTGCTTTAGTCATTCACGTTACCCGTCATGTTGAAACCCTTTGCAAGGCCGCCCTCGCTAGTCTCTTTGTATAGCGATGGAATGTCGTGTCCGGTGCGCTTCATTACCTCTACGACGCGGTCGAACGAAACGCGGTGAGATCCGTCGGAGAATGCGGCATAGAGATTAGAGTCGAGTGCTCGGGTGGCAGCGAAGGCATTGCGTTCGATACATGGTATCTGCACCAATCCACAAATAGGGTCGCAAGTCATACCGAGGTGGTGTTCCAGTCCCATCTCTGCTGCATATTCTATCTGAGACGGGCTGCCACCGAACAACTGGCAGGATGCTGCTGACGCCATGGCGCATGCTACGCCCACTTCTCCTTGGCAACCAACGTCGGCTCCGGAGATGGATGCGTTTTTCTTCACTATATTTCCTACCAGTCCCGCTGTGGCAAGAGCGTGCAGGATTTGTTTGTCTGTGAATTCGTGGCTCTTTGATATATGATATAGCACCGCTGGCAGCACGCCGCATGCTCCACAGGTAGGAGCGGTGACGATTGTTCCGCCTGAAGCGTTTTCCTCACTCACTGCCAGAGCATAGGCATATACCAATCCTCTTGTCTGCAGCGACTGTTTGTAGCCAGTTGCTTTCACGTAGTATGTCGGTGCCTTGCGTGGCAGATTGAGCGGTCCGGGAAGTCTTCCTTCACGTTTAAGACCACGTTCAACCGCCTCTTTCATCTTGATCCATACCACTTCGAGATAGTCCCACAGACTGCTGTCTTCGCATAGCTGCACATATTCCCAATAATTTCTTCCCGTGCGTTCACACCATTTCATTATCTCTGTCATGGAGTTCATTTCGTAGACTTCAGGTGAGTTGAACATGTCGTCATCTCCTTTGCCTTCAGAGAGCGCACCTCCACCTATGCTGTATACCGTCCATTCGTTGATAGGCTTCTCGTCATATGTGAGCGACTTGAATTTCATTCCGTTGGGATGGAACGGAAGGAATACGTCCGGTTTCCAGATTATCCTAACGGGAGCAATGGGTTCCAGCACCTCGATGATGGCGATGTCTGTCATGTGTCCTTTGCCCGTAGCGGCAAGACTACCATAGAGAGTCACCTCGAACGAGCTTGCCCCGCGGTTGTTCTCCAGAAATATCTTTGCGGCTTTCTGTGGACCCATCGTATGACTGCTTGATGGTCCCTTGCCTATTTTGAAAAGTTCTTTAAGCGTTTTCATATCTCTATTACCTTTAAAATGCAAAATTAGCGGAAAATCATATCAATAGCAAATGCAGAGTTGACTTTTTTGCAGTTTCTCTCTCTTCCTGTTTTTATATTAAGAGCTTGTTATTACCTTTTATCCTTGATATTTACGTTCTTGATGGAAAAATGTCCTGACAAATCGTTTTATTTTTGATAAAAATACGTATATTTGCGCCTGATGACGACAAATAGGTTAATACGCGGAATGATATGGCTCAGTAGGATTGGCTGTTGCCGGGGCTTCGGAATACAGTCGCCTTGGGCTTACAGCCTCGTCAGATACGTCATAAATGAGCGTTACCCGTATTATGCCTACGAACGTCTGGCAAAGGATTTTCCTGAGGCAGATGCCGTGAGACGCAAGATTGGTGAGTTCTTTCTCCGTCTCGCCAACCATGCCCAGCCGGAGATGGTGGTGGCGGTGGGCTTTGATGATGAAGACATGAAGCATGACAAGGCTTATTTCCGTGCAGGCTGCAATTCTCTGCGTTGGACGGGCATTGGGCCGTGTGATGCGGATCCGGCGCTGGAAACGCTTGGAAATGCACCGGGGGCGCATATCTTGCATGCCAATGCCCCTGCAATAGATGCAGAATGGCTGGCGGAAGCGGTGAAGCGGTTGCGGACCGGTGATTTCGTAGTAGTGGATAGGTTGAACTACAACAAGGCGGTCTGGCAAGATGTAGTGGGGAGACTTCAGAATATAGTGTCCTTTGATATGTATTATTGCGGATTGGTATATGTCGATCCGAAACGATATAAGCAGAATTACAAGATTAACTTTTAAAAATCTCAAGACTATGGCAATAACAAAGGTTTATACAAAGACAGGCGACGAGGGCATGACGAGCTTGGTAGGAGGAGTGAGGGTGAGAAAGACAAACCCTCGTATCGAGGCATACGGCACCGTGGATGAACTCAGTGCGCAGCTCGGTCTGCTTGCTTCCTTCATGAAGGATGGCGACGACAAGAATATGGTGATCAGCATTCAGCGCACGCTGTTCACGGTATGCTCATATCTCGCTACCGATACCACTCAGACCAAGTTGGCACCTTCGTATACCATCGACCCGCAGGAGGTGACGGTGCTGGAAGAGGAAATTGACCATCTGAACGGCAGTCTGCCCCGACAGACGTCATTCATCATCCCCGGAGGCTCACATGAGGCAGCTCTCGCACATGTATGCCGCACGGTATGCCGCAGGGCGGAGAGGCGCATATTCTTCCTCGGTGAAACCACCAAGCTCGATGGAAATGTATTGCAGTATATCAACCGTCTTTCTGACTATCTCTTCATGCTCGCACGCAAATTAAACTTTAATGACGGTGTGAGAGAAAAAATATGGAAGAAAAACTTGTAGATAAGAAAAAAAACATTATTTTTGCGCTCAATTTTATAATAGGCAGCGAGCTGGCATGGTGATGCTGCCTGGTATCGCAAACTGATAATTTATATTTACTATGTATTGGACACTTGAATTAGCTTCAAAGCTCGAAGATGCGCCATGGCCTGCAACGAAGGACGAATTGATTGACTACGCAACTCGTTCCGGGGCGCCGCTTGAAGTGTTGGAGAATCTGCAGGAGATAGAGGATGAGGGTGACGTCTACGAGAGCATCGAGGATATCTGGCCCGACTATCCGACAAAAGAAGACTTCCTCTTCAACGAGGACGAATACTAATCGCTCAAAAAGCTACACAAATAGCTTAAAGCATTGAATATAAGCGGTATAGGAATTGTAAAACAACATTCCTATACCGCTTTTTCTGTTCTTTTACCGCCCAATAAACTGCTCAAATTAGTATATTTTGAAGAATTAAATGATCAATAATCGGTACTTTCCGAATTCTTTCTTCTGTGATCATTTAATTCTGATAAACTTTTCTGCTATCTTCGCGTATATAGTGCATAAATCAAATTTAGATAATTGTATATGGGAAGAATATCGCGAAGCTTGAATGTAGACTTAAAGGCACAAGGAATGTTCGGATAATAAGATCATGCCTAAGAGTATGTTGTACAACATCAATTTCTTTATTTGCCAACTCTACTTAAAATAATTAGGTCCTATTTTTTGCGATACCAATATTAATTAGTAACTTTGGCACGCTAAATTGCATTTTATGTGCAATGACGGCATGTAGCCCTACGCCGAAGTCGCTTGAAAGAGTGACGGTTGGTAGAGGGCAAACATAAGAAAAGCGTTATTGGCGCTTGGTTTTCTGGCATCTTGAAACTTCGAACACTTCATGGTCAGCTAAGAAACCTCGCAACGATGATGCCATGGGTATGTTATATACGTACCTTTCGTAGGTCAGCCTCCTAAGGGCTGACTCTATGTGAGTGTGCATATACATATCGGCGTGGGGTCTCGTTGCTCGTTTCGGCTGACGGGTAAGTTCGAAGACCTCAAGATGTGAAGCGAGCGACAAGGGGCTTCACGCTTTTTCGTGCTTACACTAAAGTACACGACCTAAACAAGAAACAGTCCGAACGGAGCCATAGGACACAAACCTTGAAGTCTGGCTCTATGGGCAACAGCATAAGACAAAGCAGCAAAGACACTACGACGTGCGAGTAAAATCGTGCAGTCGCAGAGTCTTTGCTGCTTTTTTGTTTTACACCATACAATCTGACTTAAACAAAAGACAGAATATGAAAAAGACAAACAAGGACAACATTATTGAGACTATAGAAGAGTACATTAACAGTTCGCCAATACGCCCTGTGATTATATGGTTTCGCCAACAAACTATCCGAAGAAGGAAGAGTCACAACCAGATGTCTCATTTTTTTTAGAAATAAAAGTTTATCGGATTTTAAGCAATAGAACTTGTGTTTTATGTAAAAACATAATAAAAATAATGTATTAAAAACGAATTTTATGAATAAAATTAAAATCAATCGCTTGTCCTGGAACAGGCTTGCATTGCTTCTCATCATCCTCCTGCAGCAGACTTTGGTAATGGAGGTTTGTGCAGAAGATGTTCAGAGAGTTGCCTATGCCGTTTTTAATTCTGAGAACCAGACCCTTACCTTCAGCTATGGTAGACAAAAGCCAGAGAATGCCTATGGCATGAGCGTTGTGAGAAAAGGAGATGATTATGAACGACGTCCCGAGTGGATAGGCATCGCTAAAAACGTGAAGACCGTGATGTTTGATTCCAGTTTCGCAGACTATCGCCCTCACGACTGCACGGCGTGGTTTGCTGAAATGTGGCATCTTGAAAACATTCAGGGACTCGAAAACTTCAATACCAGTCGCGTTCGTTCTATGGGCCTTATGTTTGCCGCATGCCAGAGTCTCAAGACAATCGATTTCTCCCATTTCGACACGCGCAATGTGACAGACATGTTCCGCATGTTTGAACATTGCACAAGCATCGATTCGCTCGACCTGTCCCACTTAAACACCTCTCGCGTAAAGGACATGTCCAATATGTTCTACGGTTGTAGTTCCTTGACCAAGCTCGACTTGACTCACTTCGACACGGGTAAAGTGACCGACATGTCGTGGATGTTTGCCGAATGCACAAACCTCCGCTCTCTTGACTTGACACACTTCCATACGGGCAATGTCATAGACATGAGCTTTATGTTTTCTGAATGCGACAAACTTAAGTCACTCGACCTCTCCCACTTCAATACCGCCAAGGTGAAGTACATGCAGAACATGTTCTGGAAATGTCGCTTCCTGTCCTCGGTCAACGTTTCCAACTTCAACACCGCCAGGGTGACAAACATGACGCGTATGTTTGCCAATTGCCCCAGACTCAGGACGCTCGACTTGGCAAGCTTCAACACGGCGAATGTGGAGTTCATGAACGAGATGTTCTACAAGTGTATCAGTCTTACCACCATCTTTGCCAGTAGCAAGTTCACGGTTGACAATGTTAATGATACCTATTGGTTTCTCTATGATAACGGATGGGCACAAGGAGGACTCAACTTTGAGACACGTGACTATGAGATTCAGGGATTTATCCTCAATGGACTTTTCCGCTACTGCAACCAACTGAAAGGTGCCATCAAGTGTGATGAGACGAGCCACAAGTATGGAAAGGAATATGCCAACAGTCGTGTGGGATATTTCACAAACCGTCCCTACCGTGTGCCGGCGCCGAAGTTGCTGCCCGTGACCAGTCCGATGGCCGACGAACCATTCGTGCCTGACTCCACACAAGTGCTTAAGACAGCCAAGCGTAGGTTCTATCACAACTTCAACTATCTTTATGTGGAATATCCTATGGATGCCAACGATGTGCTTCTTAAGAATATGCGTGAATGGGTCTGCCGCTATCTCGGCGGTACATTTGAGGGCGACTTCGATGATTACAAGGAGGTGGTGAATGCCTATGGACGGTGTCTGTCTCCGGGACAGGGCAACAAGGCCATCCGTATCGTCTATGAAGATGACAACATCGTGACCTACCAGTGTGTGAGGTATGAGAGTGACAGGAATACGGATGAGACCTATGGTGTCACGTTCAGAAAGAAGGATGGAAAATGCTTCTCGTCCAAAATGTTTGCAAACACCCCTGAATATGGAGATCTTCTGTTAGAGGGTCTGCGCGATATCTTCAGTGCAAGAAGCAACGATGAACTGGTGGGTAAGCTGCGCGACACGAGTAAGAAAAGCATTCCGCTCCCAAGTCGCGAGTCTTGGATTACCAGCGAGGGCGTGACCTTGCGATTCGCTCCAGGACTTTTCGATACCATGGACTACGGTTATCGTGCGACGGTGGTTATTCCATTAGACAAGATTGCCCCATTGCTCACCGACGAAGGCAAGGATTATATGAACCCAACATTAGCAAATAAATTAACAACCAATAAATAAAATGAAAGCAAAACTTCTTATGATGGCTGTGGGGGGCTGCCTTTTGGCGTCCGCCACAATACAAGCACAAACCGTGTCCAAGGCAAAGGGTGCTGCCAAGCCTCAAGCGCCCCAAAAGTCAATGATTGAAACTCTGTCTGCCGACAGTATAGAGGCGCTTGCCTATGAGGGCAATGCTGAAGCCTGCTTCGCCATGGGACAGATAGTCATGAAACAGGCTCAGAATCAGAAAAATGACGAGTTGGGTTTTAGCTTGACGCAAGAGAAGGCCTGCAAGTGGTATCGCACGGCTGCAAACTTTGGCAATGCCGAAGCTATCAAGTGGTGCTCCGACTATTATTTCCAGAAGTCTCGCGGCTATGATCCAAACCGCGACGGAATGAACGTATACGGCACAGGTTTCGAGGACTACAAAATCGAATGTCTTTATTACGCCGCCCGTTTTGGCAAGAACAAGCAGGCTATGTACGAGTATGCCAAGGTCAAGGAGTTTCACAAAGACCACATCTCGGGTAAGCCAAGAGAGTTTTTCGAGATGGTCAAGTGGTACAAGGCTGCCGCAGACTTGGGAGACTGGCGGTCTGGCTACGAATATGGAAAGTGGATGATTTCCGAAGATCCGCTTAATGCCGAGAAATACCTACTGACGGCAGCCAGCAAGGGCAATGGCGACGCTGCTTGGATCTTGTGTCAAGCTTACAAGACAGGTAAAGACCTACCGCAGAACCTGAAGATCGTGCCCAAATACTTGAAAATTGCTGCCGACAAGGGTGTTGATGACGCATGCTACTGGCTCGGTATGTATTACATGCAAGGCTATCTCGTGCCACGCAATTATCCGTTGGCTGTGAAGTACTTCAAGAAAGTGAATGGCGGTCAGTATTTTTACCGCCGCGCTCCAATGCTCTACCAATTGCGCAAGAAGGGTTACAAATAATACGGATTGCTGATAAGGTAGTCTTTAAACATTAATTTAACGCATAAATGATATGTATTCAAAAAACATTTTCTTCAAATTCACTTTCCTCTTTGCGCTGCTTGCCTTATGCCTGCATGCAGAGAAACTTCAAGCACAGAATGGGTCCGGCCACTTTAAATATGAATTAGTGGACAATGGACTTAATATTCTTGGTTCAGATATAGAAACTGGACATGTTGATATTCCCGATTCGCTTCCCTGTGAGGATGGCAAGATGTATCCGGTATTAGTCATTAGGAACATCTCGTTTAAGAATTCGGAAATCAGCTCAGTGAGACTTCCGAAACACCTCGTTGAGATACAAGGCTATGCCTTTACGGGGTGCAAGAATCTCAAGAGCATTGAGTTCCCTCCATCATTGAAAGAGATAGGACGCGAAGCGTTTTCTTACTCAGGTCTCACCCATGTCACTATTCCGAACACCATCAAAACTCTTGGTATGAATAGCTTCGGTGGCTGCGATTCGCTGAAATCCGTAGACGTGGATTGCAAGGTAGTCGGCAATGGCGCATTCATCGAGTGCAAATCATTGCGTACCATCCACTTTGGCGAACATGTTGAAACACTCGTAACGGGAGCCTTCGCCTTGTGTAGTTCATTGCAGTCGGTAGTCCTGCATGACAACATCACCGAAATTGGTGCGAACGTATTCTTGGGTTGTACCAGTCTGAAGTCTGCTGAGGTAAAAGCAGAGGACGCACTCTTCGGAGAAGATGTATTTAAGAATTGTACCAGCCTTGTCAAATTGTCGCTGCCCTCAACCGTTAGCAATCCCGCCATGTTGTGCTCCAATACAGCCTATGTGCGCAACATGTATGCCGGTGGATGGGCCATCAGCTTTGCCCATCTGAGAGCACCTCGAGGCCTTGTTAAAATTTACGTCACGCTGAACAAGGATGCCACTTATACAGCCAAGAGCTCATACTCCGCCAAGTTTAATGTGAACTACCCCAATGGCAGGAAGGGACCTGGCTCATTGGCTGTAGCCGGTGTCTTCAGTGGCACCTGGGAACTTAACTCCGATGGAACCATCAAGATGAGCAATGGCCGCAGCAAAATGACCGTAGACCGCTATATGGAAGGTTGCCGCTCTGTCCGTAGCTACGTCACCTGGGGCATTTATGGTGAAATGGAACGACAACTGCACATACCTTTTTCCCCTGAAGGAAAGAATTTTAGAAACCAAGATGGAGCCCTCATGGAGCGACAGGCTGTAAGCTACAAAGCTCAAGGAGCAAGCCGAAAAAGACTGGCAGCAAGTCGCAAGCCTGTGCGTAAGAAATAAAACCTTCTGAAAAAGCCGTGGTTGATCTTCTCCGCCTTTTACGGTCTTTCACAACAAAATGAAAAGATGTGGTTTACATCCACGATAACTGCATAAGTCCATAGTTGAAGTCAGTCCGTGATAATGGCGGCTGGCTGAGGCTGGACATAAGAAAAACGTTGTTGGCGCTTGGTCTTTTGCATCTGGTGGTTAAGAAATGCAGACCCCATGTCAAGGTACCTTGTAACAATGGGCTTCACGTTTTCTGAAGTGCACATGTTCAATATCAATCTACAAACAAAACAGTCTGAACTGAAGCCATAAGACATGTTAAAAGAAACAAATACTATGATTTCAGAGAGAAACAAAAAAACGAAAGTGACAAACGGCAGTCACTTTTTCCGTAATGCTATTGTCCTGTTGGGAACATTTTCAATGTCGCTGATGCCCGTTTATTCATGTACGTCAGAGAGTGCAGGTAGTGTAGTATCGCAACAGTCCAAGAAACCCGTAGCCAAGAAGAAACAGCCACAGCGTGCTGCGGTGAAGAAAAAGGTGACAATCAATCCAAAGAATGTCATGATGGTGAGCGGAAAGAAAGTGTATTTCACTTTCAAGAAGAACGGTATCTACTATAATTATCTTGATGCGAACAACAATATTGTCAAGACCAAACGTTGGGATTGCAGTACCGACCGTGAAGTCCTGGACATCAGATGCTATAATGGTTTGGTCTATGCCATCCTGAATGCAGATTTGGAGTCGACAAGAGTTATGAGCCTTGATTTGATAGAGCTTATCCCAGAAAGTGAGTATGCAGAAAAAGTGGCAGAAGGAAACGAGATGGAGTTTGACGATGTCAAGCATGTGGTTCGTATAAAAGCCATAACGGGTCTTGCCGGAGAGACCGAGGCTGAAGGTTTCACCTTTGACGAAACCACATATAATATGTAGTAACCTGAGCTCGGGTTAAGCGACAGTCGTTTTTCTTGCTATGCCAGATTTCCGACAGGTGCATATTACATTTGCCCTCCAAACAATATGGATGGCAAAATGCAGAATTGTAAAGTCCAAATGAAGTTTACTTTATAACAGCAAGCTGTCCGTCAACATTCTCTATGCAATAGTCAATGTTGATGGATGGCTTCTTTTCAAAGCCGACCGGCTCATAGTACATTTCCGATTGTGGTACTTACGCCCGTCCGGCTCACAAATGGACATGCGGGCAATCTCTTTATCATATTCTAGGCAAAAATCATCGATAATACAGAAAATTTCAGTAATTTTGTTCTTGGTAATCTCCATAACTATAGTATCCTTTTATTTTATAACTAATTGATTTACAACCATAAAGGTGCTAAAATTTATTGAGATTACCAACTTTTATAAGGACTTTCTTATCCCGAACTCAGGTTGATAAGTTCGGGAAGATGTCATGTCTGGCACAAATCGTTAGTTATTGGTGCGGATATGAGGATTGAAAGAGACATCCAGCATTTTTGAATATGATATGAAAATAGCGATATGGGATAATCTTTGCGGATTCCCTATATCGCTATTTGTTATGGCTCATTCATTGATAGGTTTTCATGTTCGGACTATGTGGCTGCCGTCGTGTCAGTCATCATCTCTGTCCTTGTAGTGTTTGTGGTGTTTGTGATGTTTGTCATATTTCTTATAGTGTTTGTCGTGCTTCTTGTGGTGCTTCCAGTGTTTGTCGTGCTTATAGTGCTTGCAGTGCCTGTCGTAGTAGTGCGGACGGTGGTGGCAAGGGCGGCAGTCGTGTTTAGGATATTTCACGTAGATGTTGTGTACGTATGCCCTGTCACGCCAGCTGATGGGACGGTAGAAGTAATACGACTCGCAGAACCTTCTCCATTGCTTTGGCGACATTATACGCCTTAGCTGTTTGTTGCGGTATTGCCATCCATAGCCATCGATGTCGCGATAGCTGTTTATGCCGTTGAGATATGAGAGGTTTATGCTCAGGATGCTGTTGCGGTGAGCCTTGCTCAATCCCAGTTCCACCATCATCTTGTCGGTGATGAAGCTGGCTTCAGCCTGAATGTTGGTAAGTCTCTGGGCGTTCGCGGATGTTATCATCACGATTGCCGCTACGATTGCTAATAATGTACGTTTCATAATCCAGATTTTTTTGAGGGTTATTACTTGTTTTTCTGCTGCAAAGATACGTAATCTTGCTCTCTGCCGCAAAGGGGAAACTATATGCCTGTGTATGGCTTTCCCTAAAGTGAAGGGGGAAATCCGTGTTAACCCCAAATCGGTCATTAGGCCGTTTAATGTATAATTTTAATAACCGCTTGCAGTCTTTAGCTTTTTATAAGGCGTCTTTTGCCTGTTTCTAATTCACAATAGTTTGCTGCTTTCTGTTTTTTTTATATCTTTGCCCACAGCTGTCGCATATTCTACCCCAATTCTGTCGTCAGGCGGTTGGGAGTTTATATGCATACAGAGCAAATGTTGAATTATCTAAACAACTGTGAACCATGAAAAAGTACATATTCCTATGCCTGTCTGTCCTTATGCCGCTGCTGGCGAATGCCCAGGGGATAAAGGGAGCGTGGAACGGACTGCTTGAAGCAGGTCCGTCAAAATTGACAATCGTTTTCCATATCAATGCCGACGGCACCGTTACCATGGACAGTCCGGACCAGGGGGCCACGGGACTGCCGGCAGAGGTGAAATGTCTGCAAGAAGACACCTTGTCTATCGAACTGCCCCAGCTTCGGGCGCAATATACAGGAAAGCTCAAGGGCGAGGAGATTCTTGGCACATTCTCACAGATGGGCTACTCATTCCCGTTGAACTTGAAACGCGGCGAGGTGAAGGTAAACCGTCCGCAGACTCCGCAGCCGCCTTTCGACTATACCATGCAGGAGGTGGCATTCCAGAACAAGGGCGTCGACGGCAAGACCGGTCTTCCCGCTGATGGCGGAGAAGCCTGGCTGGGCGGTACGCTTACATATCCAAAGAATTTCAAGGCAGGGATGCCCGTCGTTATCATGGTAAGCGGCAGCGGACAGCAAGACCGCGATGAGGAACTCCTTGGTCACAAGCCCTTCCTCGTGATAGCCGACTATCTCGCCCGTCGCGGCATAGCCACGCTGCGCTATGACGACCGTGGAGTGGGCAAGTCGACAGGCGATCCTACGAAGGTCACCATCCAGAGCAACATGCTCGACGCCCAGGCAGGAATAGACTATCTGAGGAGCACGAAGAAATTCGGCAAGATAGGTGTGCTCGGCCATAGCGAGGGAGGCATTATCGGCTATATGCTTGCCGCCAAAGGCAAGGCAGACTTCGTGGTGTCACTCGCCGGTCCCGTGTTGCGTGGCGACAGTGTGCTGCTGATACAAAACCGGGATCTGCTTGCCGTTTCCGGTCTCGATGAGGCAAGTATCGAAAAATACGCAACAGCATTGGGCAGAGTGTTCAGATACAAGATGTCGGGACAGCAGAGCAAGTTTGCACAAACTCCCGAAGCACTCGTTCCGATGCTGACGGCAGATATCGACCTCCTGCCCGAACTCCGTGCCAACCTCGTTGGCGTGGTGAAGCAGATAGACTCACCGTGGCTCATCTCCTATCTGAAATACGACCCGGCAGCGGATATCCGCAAAGTGGAATGTCCGGTGATGCTTCTCATTGGCGACAACGACAAGCAGGTGAACTCAACAATAAACTTCCAGGCAGCGGAGACTCTTTTCAGCAAGACCGTAAGGGCAAAGAGCCTTTTCAAGACGTATTCCAAGCTCAACCATTTCTTCCAGCCGTCAGAAAGCGGTTCTCCGCTCGACTATGCCAAGATAGAGACCACTATTTCAGAAGAAGTGCTCTCCGACATCGGCGACTGGATTTCTGAAGTCGCCAAATAGGATGCAAAGCCGTGTAGAAGTGTCCTTGTGGAGTATTTTTTAGAACCTCTATACAATAAATATTATAAAGCCTCGTTATGTAAACGTGTTTAAACGTTTATACATAACAATTACGCTTGCGCTGCTCCTTTCTGTAGGGGCAAAGGCGCAGTATGACGCATCGTTCAGCCACTACTGGGACATGGAACCTTATTTCAACCCGGCAGCGGTGGGAAAGCAGCCAAAACTCAATGTCGTGGCGGCATACGCCCTCGACATGGCAGGTTTTGAAAACAATCCCCGCACGATGTATCTCGGTGCTGATATGCCCTTCTTCCTGCTCGGCGCATATCACGGAGCCGGTGTGTCTCTCATTAACGACCAGATAGGTCTTTTCACCCACCAGCGCATAGCCCTGCAGTATGCTTATAAGCACAAGCTCTTTGGCGGCAATATAAGCGTGGGCGCACAATTCGGATTCCTCAACGAACAGTTTGATGGCTCGAAAGTGGATTTGGGCGAGTCAAACGACCCGGCATTCGCCACTTCCGACGTGAAGGGAAACGCCATGGACCTGGCGGCAGGTATCTACTACACACATGGCCGATGGTATGCCGGAGTCTCGGCGCAGCACCTCACTTCTCCGCTCGTGGAGCTCGGTGAGACCAACGAGCTGCAGATAGATCCTACATATTATTTGACGGGCGGATACAATATAAAGCTACGAAATCCGTTTGTTACAATACCTACGTCGGTGCTCGTGCGCACAGACACCAAGGCATACCGTGCCGACATATCCGCAAGGATAGTGTATACTAACGAGAAAAAACTCATGTATGCCGGAGTGTCATACAGTCCGACGAATTCCGTCACGGCGCTAATCGGAGGATCGTTCCACGGCATCAACCTGAGCTACAGCTACGAGATGTACACCTCAGCGATAAGCTTGGGCAACGGCAGCCATGAACTGATGGTCAGTTATCAGACCGACCTCAACCTCTTCAAGAAAGGCAAGAACAAGCACAAGAGCGTGAGAATCCTGTGATGCGAAACGGCCGGCAAAACGCTGGCGGCAATAAGAGGGGACGCTCTTGCTGAATAGATACATATAATAAAGAATATAGGAAAAAGAAATATGAAAATGAAGAATAGCATTGTGATCGCAGCCCTGATCTGCGTGGCAACCCTGTTTACGGGCTGCTTCGGCGGAAAGATGGCCACAACCGGCAGGGGAGGCGAGCTGACAGGAACAGGAGGCGGCAGAGGCTTCTCCGAGCCGACGCCGTTCGGAATGACCCTTGTGAAGAAAGGCTTCCTGAAGATGGGACTCGAGAGGCAGGACAGCCTCTGGGGAAAGCAGACCCCTGTGAAGGAAATATCAGTGGACGGATTCTGGATGGACGACACGGAGATAACCAATTCCGAGTATCGACAGTTTGTATACTGGGTGCGCGACTCAATCCTCAGAACACGTCTCGCCGACCCTTCATACGGCGGCGACGAGTCGTATATGATTACCGAAGACAAAAACGGTGACCCCGTGACCCCACACCTCAACTGGAAGAAGGCTCTTCCGCGCAAGCCGAACGAAGACGAGCAGCGTGCCATAGAGAGCCTTTATGTCACCAATCCCGTGACCGGTGAGAAGATGCTCGACGCCAGCCAGATGAACTACCGCTACGAGATTTACGACTACGTTACGGCGGCAAAGCGCCGTAACCGTCTGAATCCATCAGAGCGCAATCTCAACACCGACGTCCAGGTGAACCCGGACGAGGTGGTGATGATTTCAAAGGATACGGCATATATCGACGATGAGGGAAGGATAGTGAGACAGACCATCAACAGACAGCTCACCGGTCCGTGGGACTTCCTCAACACTTACATCGTGAACGTATATCCCGACACTACATGCTGGGTGAACGATTTCCAGAACTCAGACAACGAGACATACATGCGCCTCTATTTCAGCAGTCCTACCTACAACGAATATCCTGTGGTGGGAGTGACCTGGGAGCAGGCAAACGCCTTCTGTGCATGGCGTACCGACTATCTGCTCAAAGGACTCGGAGGCGTGGCGAAATACATCCAGCGCTACCGTCTGCCTACAGAGGCAGAATGGGAGTATGCGGCGCGCGGAAAAGACGGAAACGAATTCCCATGGGAGAACCGCGACGTGAAGAACGACCGCGGATGCTTCTATGCCAACTTCAAACCAGACCGCGGCAACTACACCCAGGACGGCAACCTGATAACGAGCCGCGTGGGGATATACTCCGCCAATTCAAACGGACTGTATGACATGGCGGGAAATGTGGCAGAATGGACAAGCACGATATATACCGAAGCCGGAGTGACCGCCATGAACGACCTCAATCCGCAGCTTTCCTACAATGCGGCGATAGAAGATCCGTACAAGATGAAGAAGAAGAGCGTGAGAGGCGGTTCGTGGAAAGACCCTGAGTCGTATATCCGTTCGGCATGGCGCACATGGGAATACCAGAACCAGCCAAGAAGCTATATCGGTTTCCGTTGCGTGAGAAGTCTGGCAAGTACAACAAGTTCTAAACAAAAAGGGAGTAAGAAGAAAAAATGACAGTATACAGCAATTTTAACGTGATATACCGCTTGCAGAAGTGGTTGGATAGCGTACCGGGACAGACGTTCATGAACTACGCTTACAGTTGGGGTGCGTCTATCGTTATCCTCGGTACTCTGTTCAAACTCACCCACCTGCCGGGAGCAAACTTCATGCTTTTCCTCGGAATGGGAACAGAGGTTATAGTGTTCTTCATCTCAGCCTTCGACCGTCCGTTCGACAAGACTGCCGACGGTAAGGACCTGCCGACACACGTCACCAAAGAAGAGATAGAAGAAGAGTATAAGGAGGATATGGAAGCCCGCGAGGCAGCAGAGAATGCCGACTCACAACCATTCTCAACACAACCGGCAATGGTACAGCCTGCTGCCATGGCAGGCGTGAACGGCGGCGGAACGATAATCATCGGCGGCGGAATGCCAGCCGGAGCAGGCGGCGGAATGCCAGCCGGAGCAGCTGCAGCGCAGCCAACGCCATCATCGGAAGCCGACGGCGAGGGACAGGATGCGGCGACAGTTGCCGGAGCAGCTGCAATGGCAGCATCGCAGACTGTGAACATGCAGCAGTGGGTGGCACAGCAGGCACAAGTGTCTCCGGAAATGGCAGAGGCAACGACAAACTATGTGGAGTCGCTCAACAACCTCACCGAAATCATACAGAAGGTGTCGGAGCAGAGCATGCACCTCACCCGCGATTCAGAGGAGATGGAAAACCTCAACCGCACGCTCACCGGAATCTGCAAGATATACGAGATGCAGCTTAAGGCAGCAAGCGCCCAAATCGGTACGGGTGACCAGATTAACGACAAGCTGCAGAAGATGGCACAGCAGATAGAACAGCTCAACGCCATCTATGCCCGCATGATAGAGGCAATGACCGTCAACATGCGTGTCGCAGCCCCCGGCACCCCACAGCAATAAAGACAAATCCTTGATTATTAAACAGCATAAAAGTGGCAATAAAGAAAAGACCAATATCTCCTCGCCAGAAGATGATCAACCTCATGTATGTCGTCTTGATGGCAATGCTCGCGATGAACGTCTCGACACAGGTGCTCGACGGTTTCTCCATCGTGGAGGAGAGCCTGCAGCGCTCAACCGACAACTCGGCGAAGGAGAACCAAAGCATCTACGGCAATTTTGCCGAGCAGATGAAGAGCAACCCTGAGAAGGTGCGTGAGTGGTTTGAAAAGGCCACGGCAGTGAAGCGCATGAGCGACTCTCTGTATAACTTCGCTCAGGAACTGAAGGTGGAGATCGTGCGCGAGGCAGACGGTGCAGACGGTGACATCCTTAACATAGAAAGAAAGGACGACCTCGAGGCTGCCAGTCATGTGATGCTCGCTCCCGGTACGGGAAAAGGCAAGAAACTCTTCGATGCCATCAACTCCTTCCGTGAACGCATCCTGAAGATGGTGCCAGATGCCTCACAGCATAAGATCATCGCCGGCAACCTGTCGACCACACTCCCCAAGAATGCCAAGACAATGGGCAAGAACTGGCAGGAGTATATGTTTGAAGAAATGCCGGTGGCTGCTGCCGTAACGCTTCTCACCAAACTGCAGAACGACGTGCGTTATGCCGAAGGTGAAGTGTTGCACACTCTCGTGGCAAACATTGACATGAAGGATATCAGAGTGAACAAACTCAGTGCATTCGTAATTCCCAACGCACAGACCATCGTGCGTGGCGATAAGTTCTCTGCCCAAATAGTGATGGCTGCCGTAGACACCACACAGCAACCGAAGATCTACATCGGCGGACGACAGATGAACCTGCGCAACAACACTTATGAGATAGTGACAGGACGGACTGGCGAGTTCAATCTCGCCGGATACATCACGATGCAGAACGGACAGGGCGACGTGATTCGTCGTGACTTCACACAGAAGTATACTGTAGTGGATCCGAGCGCCACGGTGTCTGCCGACCTCATGAACGTGCTCTATGCCGGATATACAAACCCTATAAGCATAAGCATCCCAGGAGTGCCTCTCAACAAAGTGACGGCATCAATGAGCGGCGGTACGCTGCAGCCGGTAGNGGCGGTACGCTGCAGCCGGTAGGACCGGGCAAGTATATCGCCCGTCCTGCAGCAGTAGGCAAGGACGTCACCATCACAGTGATGTCGACCACCACCGGTCATCCGCGCCAGATGGGACAGTTCACGTTCCACGTGCGCAAACTGCCGGATCCGACGGCATATCTCACCATCGGCACCAACCGCTATCGTGGCGGCGGACTCGCCAAGGCATCGCTTATGGGTTCTCACGAAGTGAAGGCTGCAATCGACGACGGACTCCTCGATATTCAGTTCAAGGTGCTCAGCTTCGAGACAGTATTCTTCGACAATATGGGAAATGCCGTTCCTATGGCTTCCGCCGGAGCTTCATTCTCGGAACGCCAGAAGAATGCCTTCCGCGGACTCTCCCGCAACCGCCGCTTCTATATCAGCCGTGTCACTGCAGTAGGTCCTGACGGCATCAAGCGAACGTTGCCTTCGTCGATGGAGGTCATCGTGAAATAACAATATGAGAAAAACTATATACGATATATGAAGAAGATATTTCTAATAATATTCGCAGCTTGCCTCACCGGAATGGCGAACGCACAGCCTGCCGCACGCCGCAAACAGCAGCAACAGACCACCTCAAACGCCCAGAACATCACGACGAGGGCTCAGATATCCTTCCCCGTCGCTGCCACTATGGACGAGGACGTGGTTTGGCGCCGCGACATCTATCGCATCATCGACCTCAACGAAGATGCCAATGCCGGACTCTACTATCCTGTTGAGGCAGTGGGTTCACAGATGAACCTCTTCACCTATATGTTCAAGCTCATGATGCGCCAGCGCATCAATGCCTACGAATACAGACTCGACGGCAACGAGGTGTTCAACGACGCATCGAAGATAAAGCCATTGGCATTTCTCGACAATTATCATATATATTATGAAAAGAAGGGCAACGGCATCAACATCGACAACAGCGACATACCGTCGAAGGAAGTGAAGTCGTATTACATAAAGGAGAGTGCCTACTACGACCAGCGTTCAGCCACCTTCCACACCAAGGTGATAGCGCTCTGTCCTATCATGTCGAGAGAAGACGACTTCGGCGATGCTCCTCAGACCTATCCACTCTTCTGGGTGAAGTATGACGACATCGCCCCATATCTGAGCAAGCAGATAATAATGACGAGCGACTTGAACAATGCCGCCACGATGACTCTTGATGATTATTTCACCAAGAACATGTATCGCGGCAAGATATACAAGACCACCAATATGCTCGGCAAGACGCTCGCACAGTATTGCAAGTCAGACTCTGCCATGACCAGGGAGCAGAAACGTATAGAGGGAGAGCTCATCGCCTTTGAGAAGAATATCTGGGGCGACCAGCAGCTCAAGGATTCTCTCGACAGCATCGCCAAGGCTCAGCAGACCGTGAAGGGAAAGAAGGTGCGCAAGAAGAACCGTCGTGCCGGTGGATCGGCTACGGAAGACAAACAGACCACTGTAAAGAAGAAATCACGTAGCAGCTCTTCTTCATCCTCTGGCGGAGGCTCATCGTCAGCAAGGGTGTCGGTGCGCCGTCAGCGCCACTAAGAAACATATATACAAGGGGACAAGCGAGAAGCCGTCAGGGTGAGACTTGCTTGTCCTTTCTGCTTATAAAATACCAAAATCCAAGCAAGCGCTAATGGCCGATTGGGGGATAAGATGAACTGGTGTTTTTATTATTCAGACATTAGTTTTATTATAACAACTATATTAACCATAAAACAAAATTAAGCTTATGAAAAAGATTTTCGCTCTTGCCCTCGTGGCATTAGGTATGATGACTGCAAATCCGGCTCAGGCTCAGATCAAGTTCGGTCTCAAGGGTGGTCTCAACATCACTGATATGTCTATGGACAGCAAGGTGCTCGATGCCTCTAACCGCACAGGATTCTTCATCGGTCCGTCTGTAAAGTTCACTCTTCCTGTAGTGGGTTTGGGAATCGACGCTTCTGCTCTCTACGACCAGCGTGAGGCAAAACTGAAGGGAGAGGTAAGCGGATATGAGGCAGATCTCAACACCAAGGTTAAGCAGCAGGCTATCAACATCCCTGTGAACCTTCGCTATACCTTTGGTCTTGGCGACATCGCCGGAGTTTATCTTGCTGCCGGTCCACAGTTCGGTTTCAACGTCGGTGACAAGAACTTCAACATGCTGAAGGCTGCCAACTATAAGTTGAAGTCAACGAACTTCAGCGTTAACGTTGGTGCCGGCGTTACTCTCATCAATCATCTGGAGATTGGTTTCAACTACAACATCGCTTGTGGCAAGACCGGTGAGGTGACAGGAAAGAGCGTTGCTACAGAGACTATCAAGAATCTGATCGACAGCGAAGGCAAGTCTAACGCTTGGCAGATTTCAGCAGCATATTATTTCTGATAAGTGCTGAACGGTTAATTCCCCATTGCCTTATGGGTAAGGGATAAAAAAAGAAGGTCGGTGGACATGATGTTCCTCCGGCCTTTTTTGGATTATCCTTTGTCATCTCATCATTATCACCCTTTTGATGATAAGTCTTTTGTATTCCCGTTTCATGTCGTTTGGCAGGAAAGAGTTGTCTATGAGGTCGATCCATTTTGATATTGCCTTGCCGAACTTGTTAGCCATGTTCTGTATCACCTTCTCGTTAAGTCCCGATGCAGTCATTGCCTTCTCGAAGTCAGACCTCTTTATCTTCCTTTTCTTTCCGTTCAGTGTCAACGCCAGCTCTTCCGTGTCCTGTGGCATCACTATCAGAGTAGACAACAGGTCGTAGGCAGGAGTGAGACAGAATCCCAGAGGGGTCTTGTATAGCGAGAAATTCTTCAGATGCATATCGGAGTTTCCCGTTATCCATGAGAAGACCACCACCTCCCAGAAATTCACAAGATCGAGCTGTGGCACCGCCGAATACTTCTTTATCAGCTTCGCAATCTGCTCATACGACCCCTTGTATTTGTATTCCGTCAGTCGCTCCGACAACTGGCACATGTCTTCCATTGCCGTTTTGCTGCCGTCGGGTTGGCGGTCAATCCTCCGCGTTATGTAACACAGTTCACCGTCGTCGAATCTTATCAGTCCGTGAGGCACTACTGCGATTTTCGCTGCCTCTGCCATATGCATGGTCAGGTCTTCCAGTTCAGGCAGCGAACGGTAGGTATCGGTCTGGGGCTTCAGTATGAAGCGTCCCCACAGACCTACGATGGTGAAGCGGTCAGGTTCGTTCTTCTGGCCATGGTTCACGTCGAGCGACAGTTTCGCCTGCACTCCGGTCAGCGTGGTCTGTGCTCTCACCACTCTCTTTGCCAGTTCTCCAATCTGGCTCCTGTTGTATGGCAGCACCGGTGCCGTCTTCACCCCATACAGTTTTTTTGCGCATGAGGGATGATAGTCAGTCTGTCCCTCTTTCAGCTCTTTGTAGCAATATAGACATTTTGCCATCCTTATTCCCTTTCTTCTTCAATAGGTACCACACTCACTGCTCCGATGCAGTCTTTGCAGCATGCCATGAGCAGCGACATCCTGTCGCGCTGGTTTATCTTCCAACTCTTTTCCGCTATGTCGAGCAGCCACCCCTCAGGAATCAGTCCGTCGAAAAACGGAAACAACACCGTGTCGTGGTATTCCTTGTTTGTCAGCGGCATAGTGAGACTTATCGCTTCCGCATTGTCAGAATCGAGATAAGCGCTGTCGTATCTGAAAGTGAATCCCGTCTCGTCTTCCGTCAGCGTGCCGGCAAGACGGTCATGCATATATACTTTTCCTGTTTTCATGCTTTATCCTCCTCATTTCCTATTCTGACCGCTCCCACCTGTCTGCCGAACAGGGCAAGCACCTGGTTCACCTTGTCCAGACGGAGCGTTGTCTTTCCCTGTTCCAGTTCGCGCACGAATCTCAGTCCAACACCCGATTTCTCTGCAAGGTCAACCTGTGTCAGTCCGAACTGCTTTCGCATTTCCTTTACAAATCCCGATAAACTGTTCTCCATATAATTATACCCTTTAGGGTGCAAATATAGTAATTATTATATTTATTTACACCCTTTCGGGTATAAAATTAATATTCAAGATTTATATTACACCCTTTCGGGTATAAATGAAGCCGCTCTTCTATTGTGATTCCCTATTATTCCAGGTGGGTTTTAACCTATGGAATGTCCCATAATATAGTTTGGGAAGAGAGTATTTAAGCTAACCTCACCCCAAAGGGACTACTTGCTGTTTGGGGATAAACGTACTACTTGCAGATTGGAGTTAAATGGTCTATTGGCTGAACGGAATCAAAAAAATGAGGGTATGTCAAAAACGACACACCCTCATCAATATTACAGGTTATTAAGATTTAGTAGTTTGTGTTCTGCGGGTCGAAGTTAGTCCAGTTTGCAGTCCAGTCGATTCCTCCGAATGCTCCCACGTATGCCACTTTCTCGAATCCTGCGAGCAGAGCGTCTGTGAATGAAGCTCCAGTGAGCAGCGGACTGACTTACCCTAAAAAAACTTGACACTT